>JAZBOT010000117.1:0-48067 GCA_036351295.1 Gammaproteobacteria bacterium
AAAAAAGGTTTCGGCATACCCCGCAGCTATCTGCAGGGGGTCGATGGCGACCGGTTTATTCAGGCGTATCTGCTCGACACGGTGTTTGCCGATCTGCAAGCGTGACGGTGTTCGAAGACGGCTAATTCAGAGTTTGTTCTCAAGCGGCAGGTGAGCGAAGAACCAGTCCTCAATGCGCTGCATGAATGACGCGGCAGGCTGTGCCGTCAGCACCTCGTCGTCCCCGACCCAGTAGATTGCGCCATCCGGCTGTTTTTCCAGCTGCCAGGCGTTGGCGCGATCAAAGTCTGCTTCTACGGCGGCGCGGACCACACTGTTAAACGCCTCGCTGGTCACGAGGAAGCCCATCTCGGTGTTGATACGGAGCGAGCGCGGGTCGAGATTGGCGCTGCCGATAAAGACTTTGTCGCGGTCAATGATCAAAGCCTTGGCGTGCAGGGCCAGCGTTTTGCGGCCCAACGGGGTCAGCATGTAGCGCGCGCGGTCGCGGGCATTGATGCGCACTTCGTGCACGTCGGCGCCGCTGTCCAGCAGCGTATTGATGTGATTGCGGTAAGCACTGTGCGCTGTCAGGTGGTTGTTGGATTGAATGGAATTGGTCAGTACGCGGATCCGCACACCGCGCGCGATCGCATTGGCAACCGCGCCCTCGAGTTCCGGAGTCGGGATGAGATAGGCCGATACGATGACGACTTCTTCCCGCGCTCCTTCGAAAAGGGCAATCAGTTCATCAGTTACCTGCACCGGTGCTTCGCTTGCATCGGCCGGGTTTGCATCTGGCGGGTTGTCGAAGTATAGCCGCGTCGTGCCGGTATCGGCGCCCGCTACCACGGCGCGCCAGTGCGTCAGACGCTCCGCCGCTGACTCTTCCCTGTGGACAGCAGCTGCGGCGCCGCTCGCTACGGTGCGTGCCGCGGCGAGTTGTTCCGCCGAGGCCCGCTTGTGTGAGACGGACTCTATGGGTATCGACCATGGTGAGTTCCAGTACTGGTTGAAAGCGTCCGACACTTCCTGCACGGCGCGGCCGCCGAGCAGCATCTCCAGGTCGCGAAAATTAGCTTGCTCATTCAGCCCGAAATACTCGTCTGCCAGATTCCGGCCACCGACGATGGCGACCTGGTCATCAACCACCATGGCCTTGTTATGCATGCGGTGGTCAAGCCGGCTGAATTCGCCAAGGTTCAGCAGGGTTCGGGTCACCATGCCGGTGGAGCGGCGCTTGTAGGGGTTGAAAACCCGGTACCTGATGTTCGGGTGGGCTGTCAGTGCCAGCAGCACCTCGTCCTCCTGGACGAGAAAGGTATCGTCTATGAGTAACCGGATTGCGACACCGCGGTCGGCAGCGCGCAGGAGATGGTCGAGGGTCAATGACCCGACGGTGTCGAAGTTCCAGAGGAAGGTTTGCAGGTCGATACTGGCAGTCGCGCTGTCTATGGCCCTTAACCGCCAGTCGAGTGCGCGGCTGCCTTCATTCAACAGCACATGCCAGTCTGCCGCGGGCGCGGCCTCTTCCAGCGCCTGCCATGCCGCGGACTGAGCCGGCTCGGGCGCCACTTCCACGGGCGACTGCAGCGGCTCAAGCGCGGTGCAGGCCGCTACGGCGAGCAAGGTCATGAGCAGCGCGAGGCCCCGCGACGCGGAGTGTGCAGCCTGTTGCGTCGTCATTGATTCCATTAGCGTGCCATTGACGAGTGGATAGTATGCCGCAGATCACCGGGAGGTCAGACCACCGCCGTCCTCAGCGTATGACAGGGGCCAATCCTGCTGCTAGTATTCCGGTTTGCATACGAGTGCAATTCCGGTTGTTTGTCTTTCGGGAGGGATAGATGTCAGTCAAGCCAACTGCATGGTCGCGACGTGATTTGATCAAGTTGAGCGCCCTGGCCGGCGGTACCTGGTCGCTGACCACCCTCACGCCCGCGCGTGCTGCCTCCCCGCAGCCGGGGCCTGCCGGCGACACGGGCAGTCAGGCAGTACCGGCCCGGCTGGTGTTGCTGCAGCAGCGCTGGTCGGCGGCGCACCCGCGCCGCGATTTGCGAACCGCACTGCAAGCCTTGCAGCCGGGGGCGGGGCAGCCGCAACTGGTGGTTGTGCCGCAGGCTGAAGCCGCGCCCGGCCGGCAGCCCGAAGAAGCGGATTTGTTGGCTGCGCTGGCAAAGCTGGCACGTGAGCATGAGGTCTACCTCGCGGGTGCGGCGCAGTTGGCCAGCCGCGGCGCGGTTGCCACTGTGGGCTTTCTGATCGATCCGGCCGGCGCGGTTGCGCTGCGCGTCACGAAAGCCACCCCGGATTGCCATGCCGGGTTTGCCGATGCCAGCGCGGCGCTCGGGCAACCGGCCGAATTCCCGGTTGCAGTTACACCGTTTGGCAAGGTTGGGCTGCTAGCCGGCGAAGATCTGCTGATACCTGGCCTGGTGCGCGGCACGATGCTGAACGGTGCCGAGCTCTTGCTGAACCCCACCAGCGGCGTAGTGCCCGGGCCCCAGCGCGAGGCTTTGGCTGAGCTGCCCACCGCCATTTCCTATGAAAACTGGCTGGTGGTTGCACGGGTGGCCCCGGCGACCCGGGTGGTCGCCGGCCGTACCGAAGCCCTGCCGGCGTTGACGGGTGTTTATGACTGGCAGGGTAATGTCGCCCGCGTTGCCGGTGGCGAGAGTGTGCTGCAGGTGCCCCTGCACGTCAGCGTGCTGCGCAAGGCGCGGGCGCACCTATCCAGCGTGCACTATGACAATTATCCGGTGTTGCTACGCGATGCGCTGTTTGGCGCTGTCTATACGCACGAGGCTGCCCGGCGCGGCACCGTTGTGGTGCCGGGCACGCGCGCTGAATGGCAGCGCGCCGCGCAACAGCGCATCGCCGCGCAGGCGCAGCGCGAGACGCCCGCGGAGCAGCTGCTCGACCGGTACTACGCGGTCGCGGTGCAGCCGGCGCCCACCAGCCCTCTGCCACGGGAGAACCGCCGCCAGGCGCAGTTCGACAACATCCGCTACAGCCTGGGGCTGCTGGGCCCGGTGCCGCAGTTGCCCGACGTCAAACTGGTTGTCTTTCCCGAGTTCTGCTTTAGCGGCGCGGGCTATCGCACCGTGGAGGATGTGCTGTCGGTAGCCGTGCGCTTGCCGGGCCCTGAGCTGGACGTATTGTCCGAGTTTGCCCAGCGCACGAGTACTTACGTGGCCGGCCAGTTTCTCGAAGAAGACCCGAAGTTTCCGCAGCGTGTTTTCAACACCGCCTTCCTCCTTAACGACTCTGGCGACCTGATTCTTAAGCACCGCAAACTGCAGGGCGTCGACACACTCGGCGCGCTCCGTGTGCACACACCAGGCAGCATCTTCGAGGCCTATGTAAAAGAGTTCGGCATCGAAAGCTTGTACGCGGTTGCTGATACGCCGCTCGGCAAGCTTGGCCATATGATTTGCTTTGAAACCATTTTTCCTGAAGTGTCACGCCTGCTGGCGCAGTCCGGTGCGGAACTGATTATTCACTCCACGTCAGAAGGCTGGGGATCGTTGCGACCAATGTGGCATGCGCTACGCCGCAAACGTGCGCTCGAGAATACGGCTTACCTGCTGATGTCCAATACCGGTTTGGACCCGACCCGGCCGGGTTTGTGGCGGCCCTATGGTGAGTCACAGTTCATAGATTATTTTGGCAGAACCCGTGACCAGCTGTCCCACAACGCTGTCGATGCGCTGACGGTGCTGGTAGACATGGCGGCCTTGCGCGCGGCCCGCAGCGACCCGGCGCTTAACACGCTCATCTGGGACGAACCGGCCAGCTATGCGGCGGCCTACAGTCAGGGAAAGTGTGTCCCGAATGAGGTCTGGAGCGGTGATCCGATGAAATTCCCTTATGCTGACAAGCAGGTGCTTAAAGACGTGCATGCGCGTTTATATGAGCGCGGTGTCTACACTCGGTAACGCTGCGTATCCATGGTTTTTCGGAGTAAGACTCAATGCTGAAAACGATTTTCAAGGTACTGCTCGGCCTCGTGCTGGTCGTGGTGGCGCTGGTCGGTTACCTGCTGTTTGATCTGCGGGCGAAGGTGCCCGATGACACCTACCCGTTGGCTGCGCCGCTTGCGGTGAGTGCCGATCCGCGCCCGGTCCTGATCTTCGGTGCCTCCGGTGCGACGGGCATTGAACTGGTGCGTCTGCTGCGCGCGCGCGGCGACAAGGTAACCGCAGCAGTGCGGGCATCGTCTGACCGCAGCGAGCTGGCGGCGCTGGGTGTCGAGTTTGTGGTTGCCGATGCGCTGGATGCGGAGGCCGTGCGCGCCGCCGCTGCCAGTGATGATTTTCGTGCGGTGGTGAGTTCGCTGTATTGCTCCAACTGTCAGCCGTCGGTCGACGACGTGGGCAATATCAATGTGGCGGAGGGCGCCAGGGCTGCGGGTGTCCCGCGCATGCTGCTGGTCAGCACCATTGGTGCCGGTGACAGCTACCAGTCAGCCAACCTGATATCGCGCTATATCCTGCGCGACATCCTGCCGCTGAAAACGGCGGCCGAAGATCATCTGCTGGCCAGCGGCCAGCCCTACACCATTCTGCGCCCGGGCGGATTGCTGCCGGGCAAGACCACCGGTCGTGGGTTCATTTCGGAGGACCGCTCGGCGTTTGGCTTTCTCACGCGCGGCGACCTGGCCCGCATCATCGTCGCGGTGCTGGACGACCCCGGCACGGTTAACAAGGTTTTCGCTGTGGCGGACCCCGGGATTACTCTGCCGTGGGACATTGAGGAGTGAGCGCGGCGGCCCGCGCCGCGCCACGCCTGTGGGTAAGGCGGTTCACATTGGGCATATAAAAAGCCATTAAAATCATTAACCTAAGAATTTTCTGTCTGCCGTCTCCGCCTTAAGACTGCCTTAAGTTTCGCGCTTTAAAGTGATCCTCACACTCAGGATCACCCCCCGCGAGGCTCGGACATGCAGGCTTCAATTACCACTGAACTGGCCCACCCACAGCCGCTGGCTGAGACGCCGCCGCTGCTCCGCCGGTTGCTGCGTTTTAACCCCGAATTCAACCTCCACCGTCCGGGGTCACCTGAACGAAACGAGGTTGAGGATTACATCGCTGCTGTGTTTGCCGAAGCCTATGGGGCCGACGTCACCGGTTTTGCGCCGTTCCTGATGTCCATGAGCTGTGCCGGTCGCATCAGTGCCGCCGCGGGTATTCGGCCGGCTGCCGACAGCCCGCTGTTTCTGGAGCAGTACCTCGATGCTCCGGTCGAGGATGTCCTCAGCGCTCGCTATGGCCGCGCTATTCCGCGCAGCGAGATTTTTGAGCTGGGTAATCTTGCGGCACTGCGCCCCGGCGTATGCCAGCTCATCTACCTGATTATGGCGGGCGTCGTCGCGCGCACCGATCTGAACTATGCCGTCTTTGCCGGCACCCGGCAGGTCGCCAAAGGTGTGGGTCGTCTGGGTTTCTGCATGGAGCCTATTGTGGCAGCAGACCCGGCGCGCCTCGGAACGGCCGCGGACAGCTGGGGCACTTACTACAAAAACGCTCCGCAGGTGACCGTGCTGGACCTTCGCAAGTCAATGACGGTCCTCGCCGATATGCCATTGCCCAGGATTCTCCTCGAAATTTACGCTCCGCAGATCGAGCTGCTGGCGGCGCACTTTAACAGCGTGCATCGCTACCACTCAAACCAACACGAGCAAGACTCATGACGACGGCAAGTCAGCTAACCGCCTCCCTTGGCGCCCGGGCAGCTGTGGTCCTGCTGTTCGTGTTTCAGGGCGCAGTCGCCGCACCCAATCTCAGCGAAATTCAGCAGCAGTGGGACATCATCAACTTTCAGCTCACGGGTGATGCACAGCTCGAATCATTCGAGCAGCTGCGGGCCGATGCAGAGACCTACACTGACGCTCATCCCGACGAGGTGGAGGGATGGATCTGGCGCGGCATCATCGACTCAAGTTATGCGGGCGCCAAAGGCGGGCTGGGTGCGCTCGGTCTCGCGAAGAGCGCACGCAAGCACTTTGATAAAGCCATCAGCATGAATGGCGAGGCTATGCACGGTTCCGCTTATACCAGTCTGGGTACGCTTTACTACAGTGTGCCGGGCTGGCCGATCGGTTTTGGTAACGATGCCAAGGCTGCAGAGCTGTTGCAGCAGGGTCTCAGCATTGACCCCGATGGCATGGACAGCAATTACTTTTATGCCGAGTTTCTGGCGCGCCAGGACCAGCACGATGAAGCGGTGCGCCACTACCGCAAAGCTCTCGACGCGCCGCCGCGTCCCGGCCGCGCGGTGGCGGATGACGGCCGTCGCAAACAAATACAGGCTGCATTGGCGGCCAACTAGGCAGTCCCTGCGCATCTGTGGTTTAGTTGGCGCTCTGCAGCCATCTGGCTGCATTGCACAGCGACATTTAGCGAGCGGATGCCTGATACAGCCAACCTGACCGTCAATCCACCCGCCCGGCGCTGGCTGGCATACGGCCTGGCCGGTTTCGTGGTTGTACTCGGCCTGGCAGCGGCCGCTGCCGCCTGGTTGCTGAGCGACAGTGAGCGTGTCCGGCAGCTGGTGACAGTTGCAGTCACCCGGCTCAGCGACCGCGAGTTCTCGATAGACGGTGATTTTGAGTTCAGCATCGGCTCCACGATTGCGCTCAGGGCCGGCGGAATTCGCTGGCGCAATGCGCCCTGGAGCCCGGACGAATACATGCTGGAAGTGGGCGAATTTGCAGGCCGCATTGACCTGCTCAGCCTGCTGCAACAACCCGTGATTATTCAGGCGGCTGAAGTCAGTGATGCGACGGTGCGGCTGCAATGGTCCGAGGCCGGGTTGTCCAACTGGCTGCTGGGCGACCCGGTGGCGGTCGTGCCCGCAGCAGACCCGGCCCGGCCGTTGCCGCTGCATCTCGCGACGGCCGCGTTGCGTAATATCAGGGTGAGTATTGTGCACCCCAGCCTTGACGAGGCTGTCGATATCGACATCGTCACGGCCATGCATCAGGAGGACAATGAGCACCGCCTGGTGATTGACGGCAAGACCGTCATCGATGGCAAAACGCAGACCATCGCTGGTCGGATCGGGCCATTCCCAGAACTGCTGGTGGCGGGTGCTGTCGACTTCGATATCAAAATCGCAGGGCCGCTTGGCTCGCTGGCCGCGGCGGGTGCTTTTGCCCGCTTGGCGGAGCTCAGCGAGCCGAATCTGCAGCTCCGGCTGGAGTCCGACGACGCAACCGCGTTACTTCGCGCGCTCAAGTTACCGCCCGCCACCGCCGGTCCCGTCAGGTTTGATGCAAGTATCGTTACGGAGGCTCAGGCTGTTGCCGCCAGTGCCGTTGGCAACCTGGGCGAGTTCGAGCTCAAGGGCAGCCTGGCCGCAAAAGACTTGCAGTCTTATGAAGACTTTAACCTGCAGCTGGCGGCCAGCGGTCCCAGCCTGAAGAGCGCGGGGCAGCTGGCCGGCTATACCGACCTGCCGGACGCTCCCTACACATTGGACGTCAATGCTGTTCGCACCGACCAGGGTCTGGAAGTCACGCAGTTTGCCTTTGATACGACCGGTCTCAACATCAATGGCAGCGGCAGCGCGCATAAGCTGCCCGAATTGCGGGATTTTGAGCTGACGTTCACCGCCTCCGGGAGCAGCCTGTACACAGTGACTCAGCTGTTCGACCTGCCGTTTGAGTCACGCGAAGCGTTTTCGCTCACCGCCGCTATCATTGCCGGCGACCAGGCAGGAAGCGACGCGCTGCGGGCCGATTTTGCGCTGGGCGGCGCGCAGGGATTTGTGACCGGCGAAATCAGTGAAGCGGCGGATTTTGCCGGCTCCGTTTTTTCCTGGGGAGTTGATGCGCCCGATGTGCGTCCGCTGGCAGGGGCGCTCGGGTTGAACTGGCGCGTGCAGCAGTCGCTCGCTGTGCGCGCGAGCACGGCCATCGATAAAGACACCATCCGCAATTCGGATATCGTTGCACAGCTTGCTGACAACGCGCTGGGTGGGACGCTGACCCTCGACCGGGGTGTTACCAGCGGCAGATTTTCCGGCTCGCTCAGCGGTGGCAGTGCCGCGGACCTCTTGCGACCGCTGCTGAGCGCCGACGACGCCCGCATGGTTCCGCCGCTCGACTACGAGGCGGCAGTGGAGGTTGAATTTGCCGGGCCGGAACTCAGCGTATCCGGCGCTAAACTGCGCGTCGGTGACACGCGCTTCACTCTGGACGGAACGGTAGCATCCGGCCAGCCGCTGCCGGCCGTCGATATGCAAATTGCAGCCGCAGGGACTAGCCTGGCCCGGTTGCTCGCTCATCTCGAGGTGGCAGATATTCCGGACACAGAGTTTACCGCAGCAACGCATGTGCTGATGAGTCGCGAGTCCATCGGCCTCGATGATCTCAGGTTCTCCGGCGCCGGCGCAGAGCTTGCCGGTACGCTGAGTTTCGCAGGGGCAGAATTCGACATCATTGATTTTGACTTGTCGGCTTCGGGTAAGAGCCTCGACACCGTGGTACCCGACACCCGGAGCTATCGACCGGTCGACCTGCCGTTCAGTATTACCACCCGCGGTGTCGTCAGTGCGAACACCGTGGCCATCAGAGCGCTCGATGCCCAGCTCGGCAAAGCGCGCTTTAGCGTGACCGGCGAATTTAAGTCCGACGGCCAGCTCAGCGTGCGCGACATTAAGGTGCAGGGTAGCGGGCCGCGGCTGTCCGACCTGGGTGAGTTCGGCAGCTGGCGATTCCGGGATGTGCCCTTCAAGGCCTCCGCCACCCTGACCGGCTCGGCGGATGATGTCCGGATCGACGATCTTCAGGTGACTTCGGGAGACAATTCCGTCAGCGGCCAGGTCGTTTATCGAGCCGGCGCGCGGCCGTTTGTGTCTGCCAGTCTCACCTCGCCGCAACTGAACTTTAACGAGCTGCGCGCGACTGCGCCGGCTGCCGCAGGGGCTGAGCAGGCCAGTCAGGATGCAGGCCGGGTTTTCAGCAAGCAGCCCTTGCCGCTGGATTTGCTGAACAAGGCCGACGTTGACCTGACCATGCAGTTGGCCAATGTCATCATCGGGGTGCGCCGCATCAGCAATCTGAGCGCGGACATAAAGCTTCAGGATGGGGTGCTTGATGTGCCGCGCATGCAGCTGTCGTCAGCGGGCGGCACACTGCTAGCCGCCGGTTCGCTTACGCCAGAGACTGCCGGGTCTAAACTTAACGTGAAAGTGCAGGCTGAACAGCTGCAGTTCGCCTTCGACGGAACCACCGGAGCTGCGCTGGCCCCCCTGCCCAAGTACTCCGTGGCCGCAGAGCTGACGGCGACCGGGCAGAGCCCGCATGAGCTGGCGGCCTCTGCCAACGGCTATATCTGGGCGATTGCCGGGAGGGGGCAGATAGAAAAGCTGGTTTTGGGGCCGCTGGTTGGCGACTTTGTTACCGAGCTGCTTGCGGCCATCAACCCGTTCGTGAAAAAGCAGAAAACGGTGGGGGTGGATTGCGAAGGCTACTACCTGGAGCTGGACAACGGTCGCGTCGTGACTTCTCCCGCCCTGGTTTTCCAGACGACCGAGGTGACGATTGTGGCGAGCGGCCAGGTCAACCTTGACTCGGAGCGTATCGACTTCACCTTTCAGACAACGCCCCGCAAGGGCATCGGCATCAGCGTGAATGATCTCATCAGCCCGTTCACCAAAGTAACCGGCACGCTGTCCGCTCCGAAGATTTCGCTTAACGCCAAGGATGCCGCTATTGAGGGTGGTGCGGCGGTTGCGACAGCGGGCCTTTCCGTTCTGGCAAAAAGTCTTTTTAACCGCTGGATCGGGAGGCGCGATATTTGCCAGAAGGTGGCGGGTAAAGCTGAGGAAATCCGCCGCAAGCGTGACCCCGAGAACGTACCAGACCTGGCCGCGCTGTTTGCCGGTGTCGAGTAGAGGTTGAGAATTCAGGACTCTTATGCCGCAGCAAATGTGACCACCAGCATTACCACCACAATAGCTGTGACGTTGCGGCGCATATGCATGTAGTCATCGCTGAGCAGCCGCAGTTGCGCAAGCCGTGTATCGATGGACAATAGCACCAGAAATGCCGCCAGCAGCACCGCCAGTGCAATCGTCACGGGCGTCACAATAAACGCCAGCCAGACGCTGACCGTGATCGCGTTACTGGTGACAAACAGGTTCAGTGGAACGCGCGCTGACTGATACAGATAAGTGCCCCAGTGCACCCCCGCCATGAAAGAGACGATGGCTAAGCCGTAGGCAGCTGCGATTTCGCTGCAGGGTCCGACGCCTGGCAGCACGGGCAGGCCGAACCAGGGTGCGGCCGCACAGAAGATGAACGGCAGGGTGCCGGCATAAGCCAGCCATGAGGTCTGTCGCGACTCACTCGACATGAGCGGGGGCGCTGACATGCCGTTGCAGCCACGGGCGGATGCGCAGGAAACCAACGTAGCACTGTTCCAGCAGCCACAGCACTGCCGGTATTCTCGCAAGCCTGCCCAGCGGCCGCAGCACCGGAATCGCCCGCCACATGGCCGCAAATGCGGCCGCGCCGGACACAACGCCGGCCCCGCGTTCCCGCGCATGGAAGCGAGCCAGCAGTGTCGCGGTATCCAGCGGGCACCCGACGCCTGAGTGAACATCGACAAACTCAATCGCGCCGCGCTTGTCCAGTCGCCGCATCAGCGCAATCTCGCGCAGGCACAGCGGACAGTCACCGTCATACCAGACGGTTAGCTCGGGCTGCATGACAGGTATAGGTTTACGGTTTTCATACCAGAGTATTCGTGCGCACGCCGAATCAGAGTCAGCGACCGTTCGTGCGTGTGCGTATTGCGGCGGCAAGCCGCTTCCGGCGCATGGCCGCCGCGACATTTTGCGGGTGGCGGAATACACTGGGGGTGTGAACGATGCCCTCACTGTGCCCGCGCTTTCAGCCGCCGACTTGCTGGCGCCCGACGCGGCGGCACTGCTGACTCCTGAAATTGTTGTTCGCGGCCTGCTCATGGTGGCGCTGTTTGTCGCTTCGGCATTTTTTTCCGGCTCCGAGACAGCCCTGTTTTCGCTGTCGCGATTAGACTTGCGGCGTTTGCGCCGCGAGCGGCACCCCCTGGCCGGTACTCTGCACGCACTGCTCGACCAGCCGCGCAGGCTGATCATTTCTATCTTGTGCGGCAACCAGGTGGTCAACGTGGTTGCCACGGCCAATCTTACCGCCATGCTGGTCCTGCTGTATGGCGTGGAGAAGGCGGCCTGGGTCAGCCTCATTGTCATGGTGCCACTGCTGCTGTTGTTTGGTGAGGCGACGCCGAAGACCATTGCGGTTTCTGATCCGGTGGGGATCAGTACGCGCATCGTGGCCAGGCCTATCAATTTCTGGGTCAATACCATCTCGCCACTCAGCAACGCGCTTCGCTTTGTCGCGGACCGCATAACAACCGCGATCGTGGGTGAACCGACAGATGCTGAGAATATCCTGCAAGTCGACGAGTTCCGCACGCTTCTGGATGAGGGGGTGGTGCGCGGTGAGTTGACGGCTACGGAGCGTGCCCTCATTCAAAACCTGTTGCGTGCCGGCGTGGCGGAAATCGTTGAAGTCATGGTGCCTCGCACCCGCGTCAACTGGCTGGATGGCGACCTGCCGCTTGATGAAATTGTCGAGAGGTTTCTGGCCTATCGCCACAACCGGGTTCCCGTGTACCGCGGCCAGCGAGATAACGTGGTGGGGTTTTTGTGCGCTGAGGATGTGCGTGACTATCTGCTCGACGGCGACCGTGACAATACGCTGTCAGTCGATGAGTTGCTGCGGCCGCCTGTGATGGTTCCGCCTACCAAGAAAATTGACGAGATGTTCGATTACTTTCAGTCAAAGGACCTGCAGGCGGTGATCGTGCTCAACGAATTCGGTGGAGTCGATGGCTTGCTGACGCTTAATGACGTGCTGACCTGCATTTTCGGGCGCTCGCAGGCCGAGGGCGAGCAGCCGGGATTCAGCTGGAGCGAGGCCGATCAGGCTTATGAGGTCCCGGGGGCGATGAAGCTGATGGACTTTAATCGCCTGACGAACCTCGGCCTGGATGACCAGCGCATGACCACGATTGGGGGTGTGGTGCTCCGCCACCTTGACCGCCTGCCCGCGGTTGGCGACCGCGTAGCCATCGACGAGGTCTCGATTGAAGTGGTCGCTATGGACGGTAACCGTATTGACCAGGTGCGCGTCTGCACGCGACCGGCGAGGCACGGCTGAGAGCCAATGACGACCGCGATCATTTTATTGTTGACGATGCCGCTCCTGCTGTTATTGCAGGGTTTCTTTTCGGGCGCGGAAATTGCCATCGTAAACTGCGACCGGGCCAAGCTGCGGCATCGCGCTAAACAGGGCGATGCCGGTGCGCAGCTGGCTCTGCGACTGCTGGAGCAGCCCGAGGTCGTCCTGAGCACCACACTGGTAGGCACCAACGTGGCACTGGTGTCGCTCACATCGCTGGCGACGGCCGGCATTATTGGCCTCGTGGGCCATGAGGGCGATATCCTGGCTGTGTTTCTACTGGTTCCTGTCACCCTGATTCTCGGGGAGATCGTGCCGAAAAGCGTATTCCAGCAGCGGGCTGATGAGCTGACGCCGCGGATTATCTATCCCCTCTATGCCTGCTCGCTGCTGCTGTTCCCCGTCATTTTTTTCTTCTCACGCACAGCGCGGCTGGTGGCGCGAATGGTCGGCCCCGGCAGCAAAGGTAACGACTTGTTCGTCGTCCGCGAGCAAGTGCGCGCTATCCTCGATACGGCCGAGGGCGGCGCCACCATCGACATTTTCGATGCAGCGCGGATTCGTAATGTTGTCCGCTTCGGCGAATGCGTTGCCGGGGATGTGATGGTGCCGGCTGCCGAGATGACGGTAGTGAATGTGGACGCGAGCATGGATGAAGTGGCGCGGCTACTGCGGGATACTGAGAAGAATCAGATCGCCGTGTATAGCTCACAGCGCACCGAGGTCATCGGTATTGTTTCCGCCACTATCTGGGATACGCTCGCCCCCGGCTTTAAGGCACGCGAGCTGCGTGACCTGATCAAGCCAGCCTACTTCGTACCCGTGCAGCAGCCGCTGGTGGATTTGCTGCCGGTGCTGCGCACGCGCGCTGACCAGACGGCCGTGGTCGTCGACGAGTATGGCTCGGCCGTGGGCTTAATCACTGTCGACGATATCGTGGCGACGGTTGTAGGGCGCGCCGAATCAGGCGTCGGTCCTGAGCCCGCTGACGCAGCCCCTGCACCGCGGTGGGAGGCGCTGGATGACGGCGCATTCGTCATGGAGGCACGGCTGACCATTGCCGAAGTCAACGACGTACTTGGTACGCGAATACGCGGCAGTGAAGCACGCACGATCGGTGGGCTGGTGCTGGCGCGTTTGCGTCACGTGCCCGGTCCGGGCGAAGCAATTACCGAAGCCGGGTATCGTTTCACTGTCATTGAAGCAACGGAGCGGACGGTCGCTAAATTGCGCGTTACCGAAGCGGACAGCGCGTCCGACAGTTAAGCCGCGACAGGTCCTGCAAGCTCAAACTGTGATTGTCTGGTCACCGATGTCATGAATCGGTTCGCTGCCGTCGGCTGTTATGAGCATCAGGTCTTCCAGATGCGCGGAGCCGCCGATGCCTGATTGCATCAGCGGACAGTCGACGCTGATAATCGTGCCGGGCTCCAGTGTCATATCCGGCACGGGGGGCAGGCCGCTCAGACCAAAATGATCGGTGTGATACAGGCCAACGCTGTGCGGATTGAACGGGATTCGGTAGCGGCTTCCCGCCTGGGTAATGGCCGTTGCCCCCAAAGCTTGTATCTCCGCAAATTTCACGCCGGGTTTGAGCTGTTCGCGCACGCGATCCCAGCCATCGGCCATCGCTTTGGTGGCTTTCACCATCGACCGGGCCGGCTCTCCGATAAACACGGTGCGACCGTAGTCGCCATGGTAGCCCTCATACTCCGAGACACAGTCAATAAGGAAGGCCTGGCCGTCGCGAAACGGTGCATCAAACTGCTCGTCGCTGCTGCGATCGATCACCATAAAAACCCCGCGCTGTCCGCGCCGTGCGGCCGCTGCGAAAAACTCGGTGCGCAGTTCTCGATAGCTGCCGCCGCTCTCGACTGAGGCCAGAGCCTCGCGTGCCGCCGCGATATTGCCGGCGGCAGCATACCGCATGAGCGCAATCTCAACCGGCGACTTGACCGGCCTGATTCTCCGCAAGGCATCGTCGGCGTCGACAGTGGTTAGTTTTGCGTTGCCTTCCGCCAGCGCGACGGCTGCGGCCGGATGGTCAATCGCGACACGGCCTGCACTGACCCCGGCCACTCGCAGCGCCGCCGCGAGCGCTGCACTCAGCGTGCCATAGGTGCCATACTCTGAGATGGCCTGGCGCGTTGTTGCGATGCGCGCGCTTTCAATGGCATCAACGGGTGCCTCGCCGTAGTCACCGAAACGGAAACTGTTGAGGGCGCTATCAATGTCGCTTCCGTCTGGCGCGGTGAACGGTGCCGCATACAGGTATGCTGGAAGCGACAGGCTCGTGTGTGCGTCCGCCATGTTGTAGTAGTAGGTAAAAGGCCGCGAGACGAGCGCAACCGGTGCATCAGCATTGCGGGTAACCACGGCGAAGGTGGATGCCGGGAAGCCCATCCGAGCAACCACAGGCCACAGCCCGGTTGCATGACGCAGGTTCACGCTCTGGCCCAGTATCAACGCATCGAGCCCGAGTTCGGCCATGATTTTGTCGGCCTGTGCAAAGTTCATGCGCGGCCCGGCCAGCGCCGGCGGCAGTGAAGCATTGATGCCAGCGGCTGCTGCCGGGGTGTTCAGGGTGGGTGCCAGGCTTGCCGCGGCAAGCGTGCCAAGCAGATCTCTGCGGTTCACAGGCCTTCTCCAGCTAGACGGTTGGCTCGCTCATTCATCAGGATGCGCGAGAACACGGGTGAACCACAGTTTACTGCCTGTGCGCATCGCGAATGCATACCTGCCTATCAGTAGTCGGCATTACCCGGTGAATCCTTTCTATGGTGGCGTTGCAGACAACCGGTTAGGTTAAACGCCTGAACCGCTTGATTCGCCGGTGGCGCAAAGCCGCGGGTTCAGGCGGGGCGCCTGCTGCGGCGCAATGCAAGGGGTAGACACCGCGATGCTTTCCAGAAGGTTGGTCCTCAAAGGGTTTGCCGGAACCGCGCTGGCTTCGGCCTGCGGTAGGACTGCCGCTGCCGCTGGCAGACCCGATGTGCTGGTTATCGGCGCCGGCTTGTCGGGTTTGTATGCCGCGATGCTGCTCGAGCAAATGGACGCCCGTGTGCAGGTACTGGAAGCCCGGAGCCGCATTGGCGGGCGGCTGTACACGCGCTTCGACCTGCCGGGACATCCGGAAGTGGGGGGCAATACCATTGCTGCCGGTTATGGCCGCGCCATTGATATCGCCCGGCGTCTGGAGGTGCCGCTCGTCGACTACGCGCCGCGCCTGTTTGCCGGTCCGCAGCCTGCCCTGGTGATGAACGGCGAGCTGGTAGCGGCCGATGAGTGGGTCGATTCCCGTCACAACCCGTTACCTGCCGAACACCGTCATCTCTTGCCCTGGCAGCTTGGCGCCACCCGTTTGCTCGCGAGCAACCCCCTGCGCTCTTCGGCCGAGTGGCTCGCGCCCGCACACGCGGGGTTGGATATCCCGCTGTACGAGTTTTTCCGTGCCCCCGGTGTGACCGATACTGAAATCAGCCTGGGTTACGACGCCAATCCGTACTTCGGTGATTCGGCCCGTTCTGTCTCTGCGCTGATGTATTTGTTTAACTCGCGCTGGATAGCCGAGCAGCAGGCAATTGGCCCGGCAGCCTATGCGGTTGCCGGCGGGAATCAGCGCCTGCCCGAATGCATGGCCAACAGCCTCAAACGCGAAGTGTTGCTCGAGCACGAGGTCGCAGCGCTTGAGTCCGGGCCGGACCGCGTGCGCGTCACGTTGCGCAGTGGTGAGGTGCTGACAGCCGCGCACGTTATTTGCTCGCTGCCGGTCTCCAAGTTGCGGGATGTGCAGATTGCGCCGCGGTTTGTTGATGCCCAGCGGGGTGCTGTTGCGGCGCTGCGCTACATGCGCAACACGCTGGTTTTCCTCGTGCCGAACAAACCGTTCTGGGAGCAGGACGGGCTACCGCCATCAATGTGGACCAACGGCATGCTTGGTTTTGTGGCAGCGCAGCGCTTTGCTGATGATCCGGCTGAAGTGACGGGCCTGGTGGTGAACGCGCGCGGCTGGGCTGCCGATTACCTCGATCGGCTGGGTCCGGAGGCCGCGGGCAGCGCGGTCGTCAAAGAGCTTGAGCGGCTGCGGCCGGCTGCCAAAGGTGCGCTCACCGTCGGCGGCTTTCACTCGTGGTGGCAGGACCGTTATGCGGCGGGCGACTGGGCCATCTATGGTCCTGGTCAGGTGACGGCCCTGCTGCCGGAGATCGCCAGGCCGCGGGGGCGCATACATTTTTGTGGCGAACACACCGCGACTGCCAACCGCGGTATGGAGGCGGCACTGGAATCCGCCGAGCGCGCTGTTGTTGAAGTGTCGGCCCGTCTTTAAGTGTCGTTTGGACTAGTAACAGGAACAGACTATGTTTGATTCACCGTTTAATCGTCGCGCCACGCTAAAAATGCTGGGCGCCAGCGCGCTGGCCGGTGTGGCCGGCCCGTCTTTGGCAGCTGGCCGGGAAGCTTACGACTTTGATGACCCGGCCGACAACCTCAGGGCGTTTATCAAGCTCACGTCTTCGCTGGCGGGGGAGCCCATTGTCGGATGGTACTCGGGCATGGTGTTTGGCAACGTGCCGGGCGAAATCGTCCGGCCCTTGTTTCGTCTGGAAGGTTTCGGCGTTGGCGAGATGGCCCGGCAGGCGGACGGCACTTATCGGTCGTCGTGGAAAGAGGTGGGCTACTACAAGGATGTTAAGACCGGTCAGATTCTGGAGCAGTGGCAGAACCCTTACAACGCTGAAGTATGCGACGTCATGCATATTCACAACGAAGCGGTGAACTCGGTATTGTCCACCCGCTTTCCGGAGTTACCGCCGCTGGCCGAAACCAAAGACTTTGAACTGCAGTATCCCAACTATTCGCGCGGCGGCGGCGCTGATTTTGTGCTGCCGTGGCAGGTGATGGATGGTCACATCACGTTGTGGAACGATTTTCGCGGCAAGATCAAGAACCTGCTCGACCCGAAGGTATGGAAGCGCGAGTCAACCGGCGAGTACATTCGGGTGACCGAGATGTTTCAGTATGTCGCTGACTACGCGCAGCTGACCGACCCCGGTCGCGATCAAATCGACTACACGGGCGCCTGGAATCGGATCGCGCCATGGTTGCCATGGATGCTGATGGGGCGCCATGCCGGTGATCTGTTCTATCGTTGCACCACCACCAAGCTGGCCAAGTTTGATGACTTGCCCAAAGACATTCTCGCCTACACCGAGAAGAACTATCCCGACTACCTTGACTACAAAACGCCGTGGAAGATGCCCAATGAATCTTCGTGGGAGGTCTACATGAAAGAGCGGGAACCCCGGCCATGACAGCGGGCGTCACCCGACGCACCCTCTTAGGCGGCGTCAGTGCACTCGGTTTTGCAGGGGCAGTGCGTGCCCAGGACGGCCCGGCGGAGATGGCCGCAGACTGGCTGCCCGGAGCACCGGGCGACCGGTGGCGGAATATTGTCAGGATGCAGTCGAGCACGCGTGAGGAGAACGTGCCGTGGTGGTACACGGGGCGCATCTACGCGCAGATTGGCAATCAGGAGCCGCAGCATTTGTTCAACCTTGAAGGCACCGAAATTTACTGGCCGCGCGAGCTGCCCGACGGTTCATTTGCGACCAGCTCGCGTACGCTCACGTTTTTTCGCGACAGGGATTCGGGTGCAATGCTACGCGAGTTTCGCAATCCGTTTACGGGCGCACTCAACAAGGTGGCCGCCAACCGCCTGGGCGGCCGTGACGACAGCATCTACAGCGCCGCTGGCTGGCGCTTCGCGGACGCGGCGTTCAGCGCGACGGCCGAGCCCGAACCCTGGCAGGTGGAATGGCGTCGCGCCGGCGATCTGGCCTGGTATACGTCGAGCCGCTTCTCGCGGATTCTGCCCCAGCCATGGCTGGAGTCGATGACTGCATTCTGTGCCGAGGCCGCGCTCCGCGATACAACAGTGCACAACTTGCCGAGCCATTTTACTTCCACCTATCTGTCCCCATGGCCCAGCTGGATGGAGATGGGCGACCGCCCCGGGCATTTGGTCTGGCACTCGTCAGGCCGCAAATTGGCATCCGTCGAGCAGATTCCGGTGGAGTACCGGCGGCGTGTCGATGCGGAGTATGGTGGTGTACTCACCGCCCATCCGGACTCGTGGAATTGATTGCTGCAGTGGAATACACCACCCGAACTACAGGCGGTGGCTGGTTGTGAACAGTCGCCGCGATGTCTTGGCTGGCCTGGCGGGCGCCGCGTTGCCGGGCTGGTCGGTTCAAGCAGCCGAAGCGACGGCCGAACCGACGGCCGAACCGATTGCGGAGCTCAATCTGCATGATCCGGCCACCAACCTGCGCGCCTTTATAAAACTGCGCGGCAGTCTGTGCAGCGAGCCGGTGTTCGATCTCGTGCGCGGTCGCGTCTATGGCCTGGTTGGTGGACAGGCTGCCCGCCCATTGTTCAAGACGGTGGGGGCACAGCGCAGCATTTATACCCGTCGCTCCGCCTTTGAATACAGTGCTGTAACGCGCTACATCGGCCTGCTGCTCGACTGGCAGACCGAGCAGCCGCTGGCCCGCTGGACCAATCCGTACAATGGCAAAGACTGTCCGGTGCCGGTGACGCGCTACGGGCCTTCCGAGGTTCGCTTTCTGGGCGATCGCATGGTGCCGGCGTCGCTTGCCCCTGACCCCGCGCAGCCCGGTACCCGGCCCTGGTTTGTGCTGGGGAGTGTCGTGCACATGCGCGAGCAGATTCTGATGCCGGCGCCGGAGATGCCGTTGTTCCCGAAAGCGGACCTGATGACGTTCTCCGGAGAACTGCGGCAGTTAGCTGACCCAAACCTGGACACTATGCCTTCGCGCCTGAGTTTCACCGCTGTAGAAACCTGGCGCCCCTGGATGAGGATGGATGCGCAGGCACAGGCTGGCACACTCTGGTGGCAGGTTGCCGGCGTGAAGCTGGAGGGCCCCGGTGCCTACTCGCCGGTATTGCGCGAGCAGCTGCAGGCCGTCGATCCCACTTTCTTCGACATAGAGAGCGACGCATGATTCGACTCATTTTGGTGCTCGGCATATTTTTGTCCGCTCCGTGCCGCGCAGAGCTGACTTACCTCACCGTGGCCGGCAGCGGCTCTGTCCCGTTAACCGTCGCAACGGCCGGCGAGCCGGAAAACCCTGCCATCGTTTTTATTCATGGCATTGGTCAAAGTCACTACAGCTTTTTCAAACAGCTTGAGTCAGACTTGGCGGATGAGTTCTTTCTGGTCACGTTTGACCTGCGTGGCCACGGTGCTTCCGGCAAACCCTATGAGCCCGGGGCCTATACGCGATCTGAAAACTGGGCCGATGATGTCGCGGCTGTCATAGCTGCGACCGGCGCGCGACGACCGGTCATTGTTGGCTGGTCATACGGCACGCTGGTGGCCATGGATTACGTCCGTCAGTTTGGCACGGCTGGCATTGCTGGCATCAGTTTGACCGGGGCACTGGGCGCTCTGCTGCCGTTCGCCATGCCCAGTGCGGATGACGACCCGAATGTCGCCGAGTTTGCGCGTCTCCGCGAGCTGCAGATGAGCCCCGATCCCCGCGATCGGGTTGCTGCCAGTGAGGGCATGGTGCGGTTTCTCACCTCGGCGCCGGTGCCCGCCGCGGAGCAGCAGGTGCTGCAGGCGGTTACGATGATGTTCCCCAATTACGCACGGCAGGCCATGTACAGCCGTCCGCAGGACAACCAGGACCTGCTCGATAAACTGACCGTGCCGGTGTTCCTCCAGCTCGGCGCCGATGACAATCCTGCCATGCTGATCGACGCGGCTGACCTTGTTGCGGGCCGGCCAAATTTCAGCCTGTCAGTTTACGAGGGCGCCGGGCACTCGGTCTTCTACGAGCAGCCTGAACGTTTTAACGCCGAGCTGCGCCAGTTTGCCAAAGCCGCGCAGCAGTCTGTTGCTAATCCTCAAGAGTGAGCTAAGCCTATGGAATTTATGTCGGGACTGAACCGGCCGCAGCCGGAAACAGCGGTCTCGCGCCGCGGCTTGCTGGCCGGGGCACTGCCGGCCGCCCTGACGGCGACCGTTGCATCGGGGCAAACCCAGCCGGCTCCGGTGATGCCCCCCACAACGAGCGCGAACCTCGCGCGGGGTGCGCGCATGGAGTCACGGCTGTTTTTTTACGACGAGCCTGCGGACCATCAGCGGCAAAGCTTTCGTATCCTGCGTAACACGCTAGACGATGCCGATGTGCTGTTCTGGTACCACTTCACCATGTTTACCGTTGCCGCGGGCCGGGCGCCGCAAGCGGTGGTGCGTTGGGAAGGGATAGAGCTGTCACACCATCGCCGGCTGGGTGCCGGCGTCTACCGGATACACGGCCACAACCTGTCGTTTCCGCGGGACCTCCGCACCGGTCGCTGGACCGACAGCGCCGTTAATCCGGTCACCGGGAAAACTGTGGTGGTACCGCCGATGGCCCTAACAGAAGACCCCGGATACCTGTACACCCCCGACGGAGTCATCCCGCTCGACAATCCTGATGCGCCGCCGCGGATTCGCATTGAGCAGTTTCTGGTTGAGGACGATCTCGTCAAGATTGAGCAGGTGCGCCTGCCGCCGGCATCCTGGCCGGCTACTTTTGTCGAGACCTCGGCGAACTGGAGCAACCGGCAGCTGTTTGAAGAAACTGATCTGCCCTCGCTGCCGGCCGGCACGGCCGGCGGCTACATCTTCCCCTGGCCGGCCTGGCTGCAGATGGGTGACGAGCCCGGGCATATGTTTGCAACCTGGAGTGGCCGCAAGCTCGGGTCCGTCGATGAACTACCGCTGCAGTACCTGAAACGTGCCGAACCGGGTCATGCCGAGCTGCTCGAAGTCGATCTGAGTGTATTCGACAAACCGCTGCCGGCGCCGCTTCGCGCGTGGATTGAGTCTTAGGCGTTGCTTCGCGGTGCCCCGCCTAGGGCAGGTATTCGTGCTATGCATGGCTGCGCGCTGAAACGCTATTGGCGCTCCGGGCTGAGAATGTTGATAGTAAATATTGGCCGCACAGACGGTTTTTGCAGGGATAGCGTCTTTGTTCCAGAGGCTTTCCACTTAAATAAGCACCGGGGATTTCAAATGGATAAGTTCAGAATTTTGGTCGCGACGCTCGCTACAGTCAGCGCCAGCCTCAGTACGGGCGCGGCATACGCACAGAACACGCGCGCAGAGATGCGCGATGAGTTAACGGTTACCGCCCGCCGCGTCGAGGAAAACGTCCAGGATATTCCTGTCGCAGTATCGGCGTTTTCCGCTGACGAGATGAAGAAGCGGAACATGCGTGAACTTGAGGATATCGCGCTGGCGACGCCGGGCTTTTCCTTCGAAGACTTCGGCGGCGGCTTTGGCGTGCCGACCATTCGCGGCGGCAGTCAGCTGCGAATTCAGGATCTGGACCAAACCACCTCGATTTTTCTCGACGGCATTTATCTCCCGCGGCAGTACATGTTTGACTTCGGCACCATCGGCTTCGAGAGTATCGAAGTGGTGAAAGGCCCGCAGAGCGCATTGTTCGGCCGCAACGCCTTTCTCGGCGCGGTCAACTATGTAAGCACCCGTGCTACCGAGGAGCTGGAAGCCAGCGCCACAGCCACTCTGGGTTCGGACGAACTGCGCGAAATTGCCGCGTCGGTCAGCGGCCCCATCGTTGATGGCCTTATAGGTGGTCGGGCGTTGCTGTCCTATTCGGAGTTTGACGGCACGTGGAATAACGACCATCCCAACGCCGGCATTGATTTCGGCACCAACGGCACCACGGACAACCTCGGCGGCTGGGAAAACTCGACCGTCGGCTTCAACTTCGACATCACGCCGACCGATGACTGGACGGTGGAGCTCGACTTCTACCGAGTCGAACGGTTTCAGGAAGCGGATGCGAATATCCGTGTCGAGGCTTCGGCTGGCGACACCAACTGCTCGCCAACCTTCTTCGGCGGCAACCGCTTCTACTGCGGCGAGATTCCCAATCAATTTACGCCACTGCCCGGCGGTGCGGCGCCCGGGTCGCGCTTTGTCATCGATCCGCGCAGTTATAACCTGGACGTCACCTCGGACCTGATCCGCGTCGGCGTTGACTATCAGCTTTCTGACGCCTGGAGCTTCGACTACAATTTCGGTTATTCCGACTCCGAAGTCACCTCGGCAGGGCCTGGCGATCGTGACGCTGTCCTGGGTTCGAGTAACTTTTTTGGCCCCGGCACTGTCAATTATTTTAACGCGACACCGAACGGCACCAATCAGTTTCGTTCGCATGAAGTTAAGGTGAACTTCACCTCAGGGCAGTGGACCGCCTTCGTCGGGCTTTTCACATCGACGATCAAGGACTTCGACAAGTTTGACCTCGGCCTGGGGCCATTGCTGGGCACGCAGCCGCTCAATATCGACCCGCGTCGCGGCATCATAGGCATACCGAAGTTGAGCCTGACCAATGCCCGCACCGAAGTCACCACCGATGCCATTTTTGGTCGTGTCGGCTGGAATTCAGCGGACGGCAAATTGAATATCGGCCTGGAAGCGCGGTATGCAGATGAAGAGAAGAAGCTCGACAGCAATACCACCACCACGACTGACCCGCAGTTCAAGGACAGCTGGAGCCAGTTCACGCCGCGCGTAACGGTCGACTACCGCTTCGACGACGAACGCATGGTCTACGCCAGCATCGCCAAAGGCGTTAAATCCGGTGGTTTCAACAACACCGTGTTTGACGAGTCGCAGCGCAGTTTTGACCCCGACCAGAACTGGACCTACGAGATCGGGAGCAAGAATGACCTGCTCGACGGCCGGTTTCGCGTCAACGCCGCGCTCTACTTCACCGATTGGGACGATCTGCAGATCAACAGCTCACCCATCGGCATTCCGCCGGGCGTGACACCGCCGGCGATTGTGGATAACACGGCGGGTGCCGAGATCTGGGGCCTGGAACTGGACGGTGCTTATTACGCGACCGACCACCTGCTGTTCGACTACGCTCTGTCATTCATCAACTCCGAGTACAAGAGTGGCGCCGTTAGCTCGCGTATCGGCTTGATCGGTGGCTGCGACGGCATTGTTTGCCCGGCGGACGGCAGCATCGGCGGCAACGAGCTGCAGCGGCAGCCCGATACGCAGATTGCCGTCGGCTCGGAGATTGATGGCACGCTCACCGGCGACTGGACCTGGTCGCTGCGCGGCGATGTGACCTACCAGAGCAAGCAGTTCATTGACGAGCTCAATCTGGCCTTTGTGCCTGAGCGGACGCTGGTCAACGCCCGGTTCCAGGTCGACAACGGCCGCTGGAACGCCGCGCTGTGGGCCCGCAACTTGTTTGACGAAGAATACGTCGCCAACTCGTTCTTTATCGCCACACCGTTTGGCACGTCCTACGTCCCGACGTTCGGCGACCGGGCAACCTACGGTCTGACGGTAACCTACCAGCTGTAGCCGCCGCGCGGGGTTCAAGATGTCCGGCAGCCCCCCCAACCGCGCGCTGGTTATTGGTGTCGCCACTGCCATCATCCTGGTGGCAGTGGCGGCGGCCACCGACTGGCGCTTCTGGTACCGCTGGTTCACGTTGCCCGAGGATGCGGGTGAGTGGCCCGCCAGCTACTACCAGCCGACGATGACGGTGCCGGGTTCGCCCCGGCCGTTCTTTCCCGTTGCTGAGCCTGCTGCACGCACCATCGACATTGCTGCGCTCGAGGCGGCTGCCGACTGGGCTGAGCAACACAACTCCGCCGCGCTGATTGTCATGCACAAGGGTGTGGTGCAGCTGGAGCGTTACTGGCAGGGCATCACGGCCGATTCTTTGTTTACCGGGCGTGCAATGACGCGCTCGTTGATCCCGGCCCTGGTTGGCATCGCGATGAGCGAGGGGGCTATCAAGAGTCTGGACGACCCGGCGGAAACTTACCTGACCGAGTGGCGCGGGCAGCCGGAGGGGCAGATCACCTTGCGGCAGCTCCTGCAGAATGTGAGCGGGCTTGAGAATCCTGCCATGGGCGGCGACCCCAACCCCTACAATCGCAACAACCGGCTGGCCCTGGGCAGCGACTTTCGCGCGGCGGCGTTGCGGTACGAGCTTGTGCAGCCGCCAGGCAGCGGATTCGTGCTATCGAACGCTAACGCACAGTTGTTAGGGGCGGTACTGGAATCGGCGACCGGCGAAGGCTACGAAGACTACCTCAACAGCCGGTTATGGTCGCCAATGGGGGCCGGGCCCGCAGAACTTTATGTCGACAGCCCGAACGGCATGCCCGCTGTATTTTGCTGCTTCCGCGCGACCCCGCACGACTGGCTGCGGTACGGACAGGTCCTCCTGCAGGACGGACAGGTGGGCGACCAACAGATTTGGCCCGCTGGCTGGGTGAAAGAAATGACGACCCCGTCGGCCGTCTATCCAAACTACGCTTTCCAGATCTGGGTCGGTAACCCGGAGGGCAAGGTGCGGCCTTACACCCAGGGCCTTAGCACCGGTGCGCCCCACGGTGAAGCCATTACCGACGAATCGGTATTTTTCCTCGAGGGTGGTGGCTATCGCACGCTGTACATAATGCCCGATCACGATCTGGTCATTTTGCGGCTGGGCTACAGCGACCCCAACTGGGAAACTTCGGCTATTCCGAACCGCGTCCTGGCGGGCATAGCGGCGGCTGAATAGCGGCTTGCCAATTGACCGGTCCGTCGGTCAGCTCCGAGTGAGAAAACGCCGGGGCTATTCATCGCGGGCGAAATTCGTTTAGTGTAGTAGGCCTGACAATCTGGCCGGGCAGCGCTACTGCATGGATTTACGACAACTCAAGTACTTCGTCGTGGTTTTTGAGCACGGCAACATGTCCCGCGCCGCGGAAGAAATTCCGATCAGCCAGCCGGCGCTGACCCGCAGCGTGCGGATGCTTGAAGACGAACTCGGGGTCGAGCTGTTTGAGCGGCATGCCCGTGGTGCTGCGCCCACCGCTGCCGGTGAGCGTTTTTATCATCACGCAAAATCCATACTCGCCGAATGCGCGCGCGCCCGTGCCGACGCGTTGCAGGCAGGCGGCGTGCTGTCGGGTGAGGTCTCGATCGGGGTAGCGCCGCTATTTGCCCCGCAAATGATCGACAGCGTCGTCACCCGGTTTAGTCTCAAGCACGAAGCCGTCGCGGTTACTCTGCTGCTGGGCGTCTTCGAAGATCTGGTCAACAAAATCGAACTCGGCCAGATTGAGCTGGCGCTGTGCAGCTTTCCGGTGCAGGAAATGCCTCCTTCCATTGTGTTTGAGCCCTTGTTCCAGGTGCAGTCAAATTTCTACGCCAGCAGCAGCCACCCGTATGCCGGGACGCCAAAGCTGAAGGGCCAGGCGCTGGCGGAGGCTCGGTGGATCAACATGAATCAGTCGCACTCGCAGGAGTTGATTGATTCACTGTTTATCACGCAGGGGTTCACCGGCCCGCGCATGTCGCTGAAGACCAACTCGGTCTCACTGATGGGCTCGATGATTGAGAAGTACGATTTTGTGGGCCTGATGCCGGATCACGTGATGGAACCCGCCTTCCGCGCCGGTAAGGTGATCAAGTTGGACTGGCCCGATACGCCGATTGTGCGTGAGGCGGGGCTGATCATGCGCAAGGACGGTTATCGGCGCCCGGTGGCAGAGCTGCTTGCCGAGGAAATCCGCGCGGCGTGCCGCGAACTGTTTTCCTAGCGGCCCTGATCCGCGCGCAGCCGGCGCCGGAACTCTTCGCCTTCGTTGACATCTTTGCGCCGCGCGTGACTCCACGTGGTGGCGAACCCGCGCGGGTAGTCACGGTCGTCATCACGCTCGCCGGTGGCCGACCACAGTACGGGGAACAAGGGCCCGGCCGGCGGCTCGCCCTTGATCATTTCGTCAAAGCTGACCCCGGCAAGGTTTACGCAGTCGGGGCGGGGGTCCCAGCGGATGTCGTCGCCAAATACGCGTATCGACAGGGCAAGACGCCATTCGTCGGCATGGTTGCCATGTGAATAATGCAGGGTCCAGGGATGTACCACCAGCACATCGCCGGGCTCCATCGCGAACGATACGAACCGGTTGTTGGGGTCAGCTCGCAGCGCCGCTTCGTCGGGATGCGGGACGCGATCGTCGGGCTTGATCATCTGGCGCGCATTCTGCGAGAACAGCCAGTAGCAGACATCGCGCGTATGCGAGCCGGCAATGCATTCGAGACCGTTCTCCTGCGCAACCGGTCCAAGTGGTATCCACAGCGAAGGCACGGTGGTGCCCACTACCGGCCAGCCCATCCGGTCGGTATGCCAGATCGTTGCGTCAGCCGAATGGGGCGCCTTGGCAAAAATCTCGTCGAAAAAGAACCGGACATATTGGGATTCCAGCACGGCGGCCGCCGCTTCGCCCACCGGCGAGTCGAATACGAAACGGCGAAACTCCGGGACGGTGCGGGCCAGGTAGCGGCCCGGGTAGGTAGGCAGAAGACCGGCATCCTCGCCATCGCCCGCGATGCGCTGGGCGAGAGGCCGCATCAGCGCCATCCACTCAGGGTCGATGATCCCGCGCAGGCAAACCACGCCGTTGTCACGGTATTCTTCGATCTCGGCGGCCGTAACGGGCCGCAACAGTTGTGTGCTCGGACTCATGCTCAGGTACCGGAGTAAAACAGGGGTCTATTCAAACAGGGGTGGCGGCCGCCGAGCAATCGATAGCGTGAACTTACGTATGCATGCTCGGCATGCTAAAGCTTCAGCAGCGCCGCCGGGTCGTCCAGGACGTCGGGGTGGAAGGCTTCGGTGAACCGCAAAAAATCAGCCGGCATGGCCGCCATACTCAGCTCCTTGCCGCCGATGCCGTCTGTGGTCGTGTGGCCATCGATGCCGCCCATCTGCATCCAGGGGCGCCAGGCGGTGGAAATCGCAAACGACAGCAACGAGTCAACCTGTACGCTGCCGGCACGGGCCAGCTCGGCCTGGCTGGCCTGATAGGTAATGGCTTCTTTATAAAACATGCCCGGCTGCGCCGTGTCGCGGGGTACCAGGCGCGTAAATGAATCGCTGCGAATCCAGACCTGGTCGCGAAAGGTCACGGCCGGCCGCAAATTGAAGCGGTAGTAAATTTTGGCATCGGGCGCCAATTGCCGCGCCAGTTCCTCGCCCGTCGTTTTCTTCGCGCTCCATTCGAGTTCTTCCTCGTTGGCCAGCATAACGACATGCCGACCCGGACCGGTGCGGTACAGTGGTACGTCTACCTCGCGGTCGACGTAAGGCATGCGCAGAGTCTGCAGCACTTCCCCCGTCTCAAGATCGGTGTAATACGAGATTTCGTAGAGCAAAAATTCGTAGGCATCGTCGGCGAGCTGGCGGTAGCGCGTGATCGAGCCACCCAGGTAGCCGCATAGTGGCAAAGCTTCGCCGTTGACCAGCGTGTAGCGGGTGCCGCGCATCCAGATAAAAGCGAGGCGCTCATCAAGGCTGCCGCGCATCTTGATTGACGCCGCCAGTAAGTCGGCCGGTTCGGTCAGGTCCGGCGCAGCGCTGTCGGCCTGGGCCTCAGTACTTAAGCTGGCGAGTCCGAACGATGACAGGGTCAGGCCCTGCAGCAGGCGCCGGCGTGTGGTTCCAGTCAGCGTGTCCGCCATTGTCTAAATCTCCGGTTCCGTGAGTGCGGCCAGCGGATCATCCAGGACATCGGGTGCCGTTTCCCGGGTATAAGCCAGAAAGTCGTCCGGCAGGTCTTCAACCGACCGTGCCCGCCGGCCAAAGCCGTTGGACGAAGTGTGGCCCGGCGTGTCACCCATCTTCATCCATGGTCGCCAACTGGTCATCGCCGCATAGCTGACCGTGGCGTCTACCTGGCGTTGTTCAGAGTCCGCCACCTCGCGCAGCGGCGCCGACCAGGTGGTCGACTCTTTGTAGAACATCGACGGTAGCTCAGTATTGGCAGGGTATACCCGACCGTATTCCTCGTGGCGCAGGAACGCATCGCCGGCGTGAATCCGGCTGAGCTCAAGCGATTTCGTCATGGCCACCTGACCCGCGGCGGCGAACTCGCCTTCGTTGGTGTTGGCAGCAGGCGCGAAGCTTTCGGTCTCGTTGAGACGCACAGAGAAGCGTGATTTGGCGGGGCCGAATCGATAGGCCGGCACTTCAATGAGTTGGTTGGTAAACGGCATCGTCAGCGTCTGCAGCAGCGCCCCGCTATCAAAATCGGTGTAGTGGGTTATTTCCAGCACGATGACCTCAAACAGGTCATCCGTCACCCGGTTCACCCGACTGAAGGTTGCTGCTACGAGACCACACAAGGGCTCAACGCGTCCTTGCGACACGGCAAAGCGCTTTGCCCGCAGCCATCCTATGTTGAGCTCCGGGCCCATGCTGAAGCGCATTTTCTGATACGCGCGCAGCAGGTCGGCGTCGCGCTTGAGGTCCAGAAGCTCAGCAGCCGGCGAGCGCACCGGAAAGCCCGTGGTAGCGGCGAGCAGGGATGCCGCCAAACCCGCGCGGCAGAATCTGCGGCGGCTTGCGCCGGCAGCAGGGTCATGACTCGAATTCATACTGTGAACCGCTTAACTCGACGGTTTCCATTGAACCAGAAGCCCAACTGGGCGAGCAATCAAGACGGTCATACGGCTCATGCACGCGGTCTATGAGTGCATAACTATAGGCGCGGTGTATAACGCCCCAAATTAACGGTATTGGCAGTACGGCCTGCGGGGCCGCATGATGTTCGGGCTACTCGGCTAGTATCCGCATGAGTATTTGCGCGGCTGACCTGCGCACGGAGGTTTTTTTGAAACGGGTATCGATAGGCGACGCTGAGCTTTACACAGAGACGCACGGCACGGGCGAGGATCTGCTGCTGGTTGCCGGGTTGGGCGGCAGCGGGACATTCTGGCAGGCCCAGGTTGCGGTGCTGGCAGAGTCCTACCGCGTAACGCTGTTTGATCATCGCGGTGTCGGCCGCAGTTCTGCCGCACCTTTGGTATCGACATCGGAGCAGCTGGCTGACGACCTGCTCAAATTAATGGATGTTCTGGGTATTGAGCAGGCGCACCTCGTCGGGCATTCAACGGGTGGCGCAATCGGGCAGCACCTTGCACTGCGCGCGCCCGAGCGGCTGAGGAGTCTGGTCCTGAGCTCGAGTTGGGCGGGCCCAACGCCGCTGTTTATCGAGCTGTTCAAACTGCGTCGCGATGTACTCATTAACAGCGGCATAGAAAACTACCTGCTGCTCGGTGCCGTACTGGCGTCGCCGGCCTGGCACTTACATGAGAAGTTCACCAGCCGCGAAGATTTTCTGGGTGGCCGCACGCGCGCATTGAACCGGATGGACGTGGAGCTCGGTCGGCTCAATGCGGTGATGACGCACGATCTCCGCCATCGCCTTGCCGAGATCCGCGTCCCCACGGCGGTCATGTGCGCGCGCGACGATCAGATTACCGCGGCACCCATGTCCCTGGAACTGGCGGAATTGATCCCTGAAGCGTTACTGCGGGTGTTACCCGAAGGCGGCCACTTTTGCCCGCAGACCAATACCGAGCAATACAACGCCGCGTTGCTGGAGTTGCTGCAAGCGCTGAACGCGGGGACTGACAACGCCTAGTTGTGGCTCAGCGGTTGTTCGAGGTAGTTGCGCAGCGGCTTAAGCGCCAGCCAGCAGATGCAGCTGCCGGCAGCCAGTAGTGCGGCGACCACGATGCTGAGGGAATAGCCGACAGCGCCTGCGTCACCAAACACTCTGTCCGTTACGGTTGCCACAAACCATGGCCCTCCAGCCTGGCCGATAAAGTTGGCGAACAGCAGATAAACCGCAACAAACTGAGCGCGCAGCCGAGCCGGCGCGAGGATCGGGATCACGGCTGTGCCCGCACCAAACGGCATGGTCCCAAAAAACATGAGCACCGCGATACAGCCAAGTCCGAGGTAGGGGTTCGGCAACAGTGGAAACAATGCGCCCATGGGCATGGCGACCAAGCCGCCGATCAGGGCCGTGCGCAGGTTGGCATCGGCATGGCCGCGGCTATGCAGCCAGTTCGCCAGCCCGCCGCCCGCGACTACGCCGGAGCTGCCGAAGATCAGGAACAGGGTCCCGTAGAGATAGCCAATCTCTGCGGCCTGCCAGCCATGTACGCGAATAAAAAAGGCCGGCGCCCACGCGCCGGTCGCGAACTGAGCGGCCGCGAGCACCGACAGACCCACGTAAACCAGCGTGAACAGCCAGGCGTTGGCGCGCCAGTAGGCGAGCACGTGTGTGAAGCTTGCAGCCGAGGCATCCTGCAGAGTCGCCTCGCCACGGCCCGCCTGGCGAACCGGCTCCTTAACGGTGAGTAGAAACCACGTTGCAACGGCTATTCCCGGGGTCGCCGCCACAATAAACGCGGCCTGCCAAAGCTCGAGGCTGCCCAGCAGCGGCAGGCTGATCTCGTCCAGCGCAGAGAGCCTCGCGATGACAAAACCGCCGGCCAGCAGTGCGATGCCGGAGCCAAAAAACGATGACCCGGTGTAAACGCTGACCGGCAGGCTGAGGCGCCGTGACCGAAACATGTCGGCCAGTATGGAGTAGCCGGCCGGGGTCAAAACCGCTTCGCCGATACCGACGAACATGCGGGCGACAAACAAGGACGCAAAGTCGTCGACCAGACCGCAGGCGACCGTCGCGCCGGTCCAAACCAGAATGCCCGCGGTTATCAGCAAACGGCGGTTGCCGCTGTCGGCCAGCCGCCCCAGCGGAATCGCGACGAGCGCGTACAAGAAGGCGAACGCAAGGCCTTGCAGCAGGCTGATCTGAGTGTCGGTCAGCAGCAGGTCGGCTTTGATGTCATCGACCAGCAGGTTGATTATTTGTCGATCGATGAACGCGACAATGCTGCAGCAGCAGAGTACGAAAACGACATACCAGCCGCGTGACTCTGGGGGATAGGTGCTGTCGGCGCTGGTTCGGCTCTGCGCCGCCGGCCCGGATGACGGATGGTTCAAAGCTTACGGCGAGCGGCGAGCGCGTCAGAAATTTCGCTGAGGATCGCAGGGTCGTCGATCGTCGGCGGAATTCCCCATGGTTCGTGATTAAGGATTTTGCGCATGACGCCCCGTAAAACTTTGCCGGAGCGGGTCTTGGGAAGGCGCTGCACGATGATGGCCTGCTTAAATGCGGCGACCGGCCCGATGCGATCGCGGACCCGTTGCACCAGTTCGGCTACTACGGTGTCCGGATCAAGCGCATCAGCCTGCGCCTTGATGCACACAAAGCCGAACGGCACCTCGCCCTTGAGGGCATCCCGCTGTCCTACCACGGCGCACTCGGCAACGGCCGGATGGCTCGCCAGCACTTCCTCAATGGTGCCGGTCGTCAGGCGATGTCCGGCGACATTGATCACGTCATCAATCCGCGTCATGACATAGATGTAACCCGCGGAGTCGATAAAGCCTGCATCACCGGTCAGGTAACAGCCCGGGACCGCAGACAGATAGTCGTTCTCGAAGCGTTGACTGTCATTCCAAAGAGTCAGCAGCGCCCCGGGTCCCAGCGGCAGCCGGCAGACGATTCTGCCGGTTTCGCCGGGCGGCAGTGACTGCCCGTCAGCGTCGACCACATCCATGTTCCAGCCCGGCATCGCTTTGCCGGCAGACCCCGGCCGCACGGCAAATAAACCGACTCCCAGCGGGTTGCCGGTCAGTGCCCAGCCGGTCTCGGTTTGCCACCAGTGATCGATCACCGGTACGTTCAGCGCCGCACCTGCCCATTCCAGCGTATCCGGATCGCAGCGCTCTCCCGCCAGAAACAGAGCTTGCAGGCAACTCAGGTCGTAACCGCCGGTGAGCGCAAGCGTCGGGTCTTCGCGCTTTATGGCACGCATGGCGGTTGGCGCGGTAAACAGCGCCTTGACCTTGTAGTCTGCCACCACTTCCCAGAATGCCCGCGCATCGGGCGTGCCGACGGGCTTCCCCTCATACAAAACAGTGGTTGCGCCGCGCAGCAGCGGGCCATAGACAATGTACGAATGCCCGACCACCCAGCCGATATCGGATGCGGCCCAGAAGACATCCGCCGGATCAATGCCATAGAGCGCGCCCATCGACCAGTGCAGCGCGACAGCGTGGCCACCGTTATCGCGCACAATGCCTTTGGGTCGACCGGTAGTGCCCGACGTATACAGGATGTACAGCGGCGCTGTCGCCTCGAGATCGACACACGGGACGGGCTCCCCGCCCGCCTCGAAATCGTTCCAGTCGACTTCGCCAGCCCCTGCGAGTTCGACGGGGCAGGCGGCGCGTTGCAATATCACGCGCAGCTGCACGTCATGGGTTGCCAGCCTGAGTGCTTCGTCGAGCAGTGGCTTATAGGCGACGGTGCGCCCCGGTTCGAGTCCGCAGCTGGCGCTCAGCACAACCTTCGGTTTGGCATCGTCGATCCGGTCTGCCAGTTCGCGGGCGGCGAAGCCGCCGAACACGACCGAGTGCACGGCACCAATGCGGGCGCATGCCAGCATGGCAATGACGGCTTGCGGCACCATCGGCATGTAAATGATGACGCGGTCGCCCTGGCTAACCCCTGCTGCACGCAGTGCGCCGGCCAGCTTCGCAACGCGCTCCAGCAAAGTCGCGTAGCTGAGGGTCAGGCGGTCGCCGGTCATCGCGCTGTGACAAATCAGCGCCGCCCGGTCGCCATTCCCGGCGGCGACATGTCGGTCGAGGGCGTTGTAGCAGGTGTTGATGCGTCCGCCCGAAAACCAGCGCCCCGACGGGTGCTCGCTGGTATCAAGCACGGTGTCGTAGTCGCGTGCCCAGCTAAGCTCGCGCGCAGCGGTTCCCCAGAACCCTTCAGGATCACGCTGCCAGTCGGCGATCATGTCGTCATAAGACACGGCAATCTCCGCTAAAGTCATCATCGTAATCGCAGAATTGGGGCTGAACAATTCCACTCTTCAACGCCATTATCAGCGTTGCTGATAGCGTATTTCATGACCGGCAGTGGTGTCGCTGAGGAAACTCAAGCATAGTTTCAGACTGCGCGAATGATGCGTCCCGCCGACCTGACGAGAGAGTTATGCCCGATCCCGCAGTCCCGCCCTGGTGGGCGGTCATAGGCCCTGACGAAGGCGAAAGCCTCTGGCAGCCGTTGCCGTCGCGTGGCTACGTCACGCTTAAGCTGACGCCTGACAATATGCCCTACGACAGCTTTACGAGTGGCGTGCAGGTGCTGCCGCCCGGTTGCGAAGTGCGCGAGCACGGGCACCAGCAGAATCACGAGCTCATTTTTGTTTATGAGGGTAGCGGCCGCGTTGAGATCGAAGGTCAGGAGTACGCGGTGCAGCCTGGCACCACTGTTTTGTTCGGGCGCTATGCGCGTCACGTTATTCAGAATACCGGCGATGTCGATATGAAAATGTTCTGGGTGTTTATGCCGCCGGGGCTGGAGCACTGGTTTAGGGCGATCGGGCAGGTGCGCGAACCGGGCGCGGAGATGCCGCCGGCTTTCGACCGCCCGCCCAATGTTGCAGAGGTTATGGAGCAAATGCGCTTCGTGCCGCCGGCGCGCCGCTAGGCTGTGCATGCTCATTCTTGATCGCGAAACCGTGGCTGAGTGCCTGAGCCATCGCGACTGCATAGCCGCCCTGGAGCCCGCTATGCGCGCTGTCAGCGCGGGCACCACCATCATGCCATTGCGCCAGTTTATGCCGATACCTGAAACCTCCACGCGCTTTACGCTCATGCCGGGGTATCTCTCTGATCCGGCCTGCTTTGGCTTCAAGGCAGTCAGCAAGGCTGAGCGGGCCCCGGATTCGCCTTACGGGTCGCATGTGGGCGCGGTCATGGTGTTTTCGGCCGCCGAGGGGATTCCGCTGGCGCTGCTGGATGGCTCCGAGCTGACGGCCATTCGCACGGCCGCCGCCAGTGCCCTGGCAACGCGCGCGCTGGCCCGCGCTGATGCGCAGCGGCTGGCCATTATCGGCTGCGGGCTGCAGGCGGAGCACCATATCAAGGCGTTGCTCGAAGTGCGGCCCATCCAACAGGTATCGGTCTGGGGGCGCAGTCGATCGCGTATTGAGCGGTTGCTGGCCCGCCTGACACTGCCTGCCCACGTCCATGTCGACGTCGCGGATTCCATTGCGAGCGCGGTTGCCGGCGCCGACATTGTTGCGACGGTGACGGCGGCTAAAACCCCGATCCTGCTTGGCGAGTGGTTGCAGCCCGGCACCCACGTCAATTTGGTTGGCGCGGCTGTTAGACAGGCAGCGGAGGCCGATGTTGAGACCGTGCGCCGGGCACGATTCTTCGTGGACTATCGGCCGTCGGCCATGGCTCTGGCAGGTGAACTGCTGGATGCCATTGAGCAAGGCGTCGTTACCGAGGCACACATCGCCGGTGAAATCGGCGAGGTCCTGGCGGGTACGGTGGGCGGCCGCACCAACGCGGCGGATATCACCGTCTACAAGTCGCTGGGCGTTGCTGCGCAGGATCTGGCCGCCGGCTGGCGCGCCTGGTCGCAGGCTCGCGATCGGGCAGTCGGCGTTGATATAGGTTGGTGCTAGTGAACGGGCAGGCGACTACAGTCAACGAGTCTTTAGCTGCCCGGCTTGCCGCCGATCGACCGGTGCTTGCCGTGGGCGTGTTCGACGCGCTGTCTGCCGTTATCGCGGAACAGACCGGTTTTGAAGCCCTGTTCTTGTCAGGCTCATCGCTGGCGCTGACGCAGCTGGCGCGGCCCGATGTCGGCCTGCTAACGCTGACTGAACTGGCCGATGCGACGTCACGGATCTGCGAGCGCGTCACCGTCCCGTTGCTGGTCGACGCTGATCACGGCTTTGGCAATGCGCTGAACGTGAGCCGCGCCGTGCGCACTCTGGAACGTGCGGGCGCCAGCGGTATTCAGCTGGAAGATCGGGTTGAAGCGGTATTGCCAAAACACATCAGCGAAAGGCCGGTGGTTGCGGTTACCACCCTGGTGGACAAAATCAGAGCAGCGGTCGATGCGCGAGTCTCAGCCACCACCGTGATCAGCGCGCGCACGGATGCGATGTACAGCCACGGGCTGAGTGCCGCTATCGAGCGGGCACAACGGTGCATCGAGGCCGGAGCGGATATGGTGTTTGTGGAGGGTTGTAAATCGGCTGATGACCGCCGCGCTGTTGTCGAGGCATTGGCCGGGCAGCGACCTGTCTTGTTCAACACCAGCATTATGCCGGCCGAAGCAATACCGGCGTACGAGGTGCTTGCAGCCGCGGGCTATGCGGTCATCTTGTTTCCCGGCATTGCGGCGAGTGCCGCCGGCGGCGCTGTGCAGACGACGCTCGACCGGTTGCAGGGATGGGCCGCGGGTGGCGAACTGCCCCGCAGTGATTTTAATGCAGCGACGGTTATCGGCACCGCCGCATTTCTGAAGCCGTTTAGCTGAACGCTTATGAGTGAATGGGACTATATCGTCATCGGTGCCGGCTCTGCCGGCAGCGTCCTTGCGAACCGCTTGTCGGCCGACCCGGCGAACCGCGTGCTGCTGCTGGAAGCCGGTGGCGTCGACTGGTCGCCGTATATTCATGTGCCCGCGGCCATCATCCGAGCGATCGGCAACCCCAGCCTCGATTGGTGCTATCTCGCTGAAGCGGACGCAAGCCGCAAGAACAAGGTGGATCTGTGGCCTGCAGGCCGTGCGCTCGGTGGCAGCAGTTCCATCAACGGCATGATGTTTGTGCGCGGGCAGCCGAGCGACTTTAACCGGTGGGCTGCTGCAGGTTGTGATGGGTGGTCGTACGAGCACGTGTTGCCCTATTTTCAGCGCGCGGAGTCGACAGCTCTCGGCGGTGACGATTACAGGGGCCGCGAAGGGCCGCTGCGGGTCAACCGGCTGCGCTCGACGCATCCGCTGGCGGAGATATTCGTCAAAGCGGCGGTGGAGCGGGGTGTGCCGTTCAATGAAGATTACAACGGAGCGGAGCAAACCGGCGTCGGCTACTCGCAGGTCACGCAGAGTCGCGGCTGGCGCTACAGCGCCTCCCGTGCCTACCTGTGGCCCGCCTGGCGCCGCAAGAACCTGACTATAAAAACCGGCGCCAGCTGCGAGCGTTTGCTGATCGACGGCAAGCGCATCACTGGCGTGGAGTACCGCAAAGGCGGCCAGCTGCAGCAAGCGATGGCCAGGCAGTCGGTCGTCCTCAGCGCCGGAGTCATCGGCTCGCCGAAACTGCTGATGCTGTCCGGCATCGGCCCGGCGGCAGAGCTCGATAAGCATGGCATAGCCGTGCAGCTGGATGTCCCGGAGGTCGGCGCCAACCTGGCAGACCACCCTGAAGGTATGGTGGGTATCGAGGTCAACGTGTCGACCTACAACACCGAAATCAACAGCTGGAAGATTCCCCTGCACGGCCTGAACTGGCTGGTGTTTGGCCGCGGTCCTGCGACGAGCCCCTATCCGCACGCGGTCGCCTTCCTGAAGTCGGACGAGGCACTGTCCGATCCCGATATTCAGGTGCAGCTGGGGCCTTACGCATTCAGCTTCTCGGAAGAAGGTGTGGTTCCGTATGAGCGTCCGGCCATTTCGGCATCAGTCAACATTTCCTACCCCAGAAACCGCGGTCGGGTGCGGCTGAGTTCGCCGGCGGCGAGCGCACCGCCCGTCATCGAGCACCAGTTGCTGGATGACGAACAAGACATGCAGATGCTGATAGCGGCCTGCAAGCGCGTGCGCGAGATTTTTCGGGCGCCCGCTTTCGATACTTATCGCGTTGCTGAGCGGCAGCCCGGCGAAGCGGTGCAGACCGACGCCGAGTGGGCGGAGTACCTGCGCGAAACAGCATTTCTGGGCTATCACGGCGTGTCGACCTGTCGCATGGGCGCTGACGCCGGCTCCGTGGTAGACCCGGAGTTGAAGCTGCGCGGCATGGACGGGCTGCGCATCGTTGATGCATCGGTAATGCCGGATTTAATCAGCGGCAATACCCACGCCACCGTCGTAATGATCGCGGAACGTGCCGCCGATCTGATCCTGGGGCGCGAGTCCCCAATTAATGAGCCATCCGGAGATCAACACAATGAAGAACACCACCACTGAAGTACGCAAGAGTCGTCGTGACGTCTTGCTGGGGGCCGCAGCAGCCGGCGTGGCGGCGACCGCGGTGCCCGGTGTCAGCCAGGCCGCCAAAATGCCGCTGCGCCTCGACGACCCCGCGTGGAACCGCGATACTTTCGCCCGCCTGCAGGGGAATCTCGATTTCGGCAAGGTGAAGTACGGCTCGTATGAGGGCACCGTGTGCGGCGTGCGCGACAACGAAATTGTCCGGCCGCTGATGGGCTTCGAAGGCTTCTCCTGTGCCCGCCTGATCGACAACGGCGATGGGTCCTACCAGAAAGTTCTGCGCGAACTGGTGTTCTATAAGGACCTGCAAACCGGAGAGATATTGGAAACGTATTTGAACCCGTACACGAACGAGGAAGTGCGGGTGGTGCCGGTGGCCAATGATCCGTTCAATGTCGTGATCGAGAAGTATTATCCCAAGGGCCCCAGCTACGGAGGGCTCCGCAAGCAGGATGATGAACGCAAGCCGATGCTACTGCCGTTCCGGGTCATATCAGACACAACGGTGGCGCTCGCGAGCGACATTCATCTCTATTACCCGTCTGCGCTGCAGCCGGATGAATGGCCGCGGGAATCATCCGGGAAAATGGTCCGGGTCTCTGAAATGTTTCGCTATGTGATACCCCGCGCCGATCTGGAAGACCCCACCAAGACGTCCATCGAGTACACCGGCTCGTGGTCGCGAATCACGCCCTGGCTGCCATGGATGCTGATGGGTCAGGCACCTGGCCATATCTATTACATCGGTACCATGGGCGGCTACGACAACCTCGACATGGTCTCGCCGCAGGTGCTGGCTTACGCCGAGAAGCACTTCCCCAAGTACTTTGATGCACCGACAAAGTGGGAAGAGCCCAGCCTGTCGAGCCTGGAAGATTACGCCCGCACGCAGAAACCTGCACCGGTCAAAAAGTAACGCATGACCCGGATCGCGCCCAGTCGCGCTGCGGCGCACTGGGCGCATTTTTTGTGGAGTTACAGCTTGAACGGCAGGGGCTTGTCGAAGTCTTCCCACCGCGGGCGCAGTAAATCAGGGTATTCGCGCCGGGCGCGGTCAAGGTACTCGTCGGGGAGTTCATCAACCGAACTTATTTTCTTGCCGTCAAACTGGGCCATCAGGTGTCCCGGCCGCTCCCCCATCTGCGCCCAGCCCGGGTAGTCGTACAAATAGGTGCCAACAAAATGCGCCGGCAAAGAGGCGATCGACGTGTTGGTGAATTCGTCGAACGGGCACCAGGCGCAGGAATTTTCCTGGTGGGTGACCGGCTTGTCCGGCGGCGCGCCGCGCACGCTGTCGAGTTTGAGCAGCTCGTCTTCGCGACGGAACATCGTGTAGCGAATCTGGTAGGAGCCGTCACCGTTAACATTGCGAAAGCCAATAGGGTTGTGCACCGTACCCGGGTCGTTTGTCAGAACAGTCGGCGGTATGGTGATGGGTTGGCCGGTTACCGGGTTCATGACCGTATCGGTAAACTTGCCGGACTCCAGGTCGCGGGGGAACGACAGGTTATGGGCATGCAGCCTGAAGTTGTTATTGCCCAGGTGCCGCAGGTAGCTGAACTCCATGCCCTCGTAGCGCACCAGCGGTATCGGGCCGCGGGTGACCGGCACCATGAAGACGACGAAGTGATACCAGGTGATCGTGTAACTTTCCTCTGCCAGATTGTGTTCCAGCCGCAGGTGCGCATGCAGCTTGGCGACAGGGTCATCAAAAAACAGGAATTCCGACCTGACTTTGGCCACGCCATGTTCGCGGGGCGCCGGTGATACCGGCACGGTGGACTGAGGCTTGGCGTGGACCCGCGGTACAGCGGCCGCTCCCAAGCCAGACAGAGCTGCTGTCAGCACGGCGCGGCGACTGCTTGCCGGCCGTGGCGGAATTGTTGTGGGTTTGTTCATGCTCATTCCTGATTCAAAACGGTCGCTGCCGCAATCATTTAAGCAGATCGCCAAATGGGGCACCAATAAGGCCCGCGGTCAGGCCGATAAACAATGTCTATAGGCAGCAGGCCGCTAATGTCGCAAGCTATCGACATTCATGAACGCCCTGACAGAAACCCGTGTTGTGGTCGCCGGAGCCGGGCCGGTGGGCAGTGTGGCCGCGATTTGGCTGGCGCAGCATGGCGTAGACGTCGTGCTGCTCGAAGCCGGAGTGGATTGCGCGCAGGATCTGCGTGCGTCGACTTTTCATCCGCCGACTCTGGAAATGCTGGATGAGATAGATGTCACCGGCACGCTGCTGGAGCAGGGACTGCGTGCTCCCGTCTTTCACTACCGCGATCGCACCAATGACGAGATTTATTCTTTCGACCTGGGCGAGATTGCGGGAGAGACCCGCTATCCGTATCGGGTTCAGTGTGAGCAGTACAAGCTCGCACGTCGCCTGACGGAGCGGCTCGAGGCAATGCCTAACGCGCAAGTACTGTTCTCGCACCGGCTGGTGCATTTCGAGCAGGATGCGGACGGCGTCACCGTGACCGCCGAGACGCCGCTCGAGCTCGTGCGGTTGCGGGCCGACTTCCTGATTGGCGCGGACGGTGCCAACAGTCTCGTCAGAAAATACCTCAATGTCGGTTTCGAAGGCTTTACCTACCCCGAGAAGTTTTTAACGATGAGCACCGACTGGCCTTTGGAAGAGCACTTCCGCGATCTGGCCTATGTCAATTATGTGTCCGACCCTAAAGAATGGCTGGTACTGCTCCGCGTTCCGGCCGTCTGGCGGGTGCTCGTGCCGGCCGCTGCGGACGCGAGTGATGCAGAGCTCGTGGCCGATGCCAAGAAGAACGATGTGTTTGAGCGGTTGATTGGCCATGGGCCGGATGTCATCACTCACCACCGGACTGTGTACCGAGTGCATCAGCGGGTTGCGAATCGGTTTGTGCACGGCCGAGTGATCCTGGTTGGCGATGCCGCTCATCTGAATAATCCGCTGGGCGGGTTCGGTATGAACAGCGGTATCCACGATGCTGTCAGCCTGTGCCACACGCTGCTGAAGTGCCTGGACGCGCCGCGCCATCGCGAATCTTTGCTGAGCCTGTTCGAGCGCCAGCGGCATACCGTTACCCGCAACTTTATTCAGCAGCAATCGATCCGCAATAAGCAGGACATGGAGCTGGGCAGCGCTGAGGCCGAGAACCAGCGCCGCCAGGAGATGCGGGCCACCAGCGAGAATGCGGACCGGCGGCGGGAGTTCTTGTTGCGGCAGTCCATGATCCAGAGTGTGCGCGACGCGGCCGCGATTGGCTGATGCGTAATCAGGAGGAGACGTAATGACCGACGTACTGGGCTGGCGCCGCAAGTTTGGCGTGCTCGGCCCCTCGACGAATACCGTGGTGCAGCCGGACTACGACGGCATGCGGCCGGCCGGCGTGACCAATCACTACAGCCGCATCTATACGCCGAATGCGCAGGCAGTCAGTAACGAGACCTTCATGGCCGGGACTGAGGTGATTGCCAACAATGTCATCGATGCGGTCGACAGCGTCATGACCTGCAATCCCGATTATCTGGTGATGGGCATGTCTGCCATCACTTTCTACGGCGGCGTCGCCGGCGCAGCCGCATTCGAGCAGCGCCTTGTCGAACATGCCGGCGTGGGCGTCAGTATCGGCGCGCATGCCGTCAGCGAAGCGCTCAACGCCTACGGCGACGTGGCTCGGGTGGCGTTCCTCTCGCCGTATTTCACGGCGGCCAATGCGGAAGTGCGCCGCTATCTGGAAGAAGCTGGCTTTACGGTTGTGCGCGACCATTGCCTGGAGTGCCCGAGCTGGACGGCGATTGCCGAGGTCGGGGAGCCAGAGCTCAGGAGACAACTGCTGGCCCTCGACGGAGACGATGTTGATGCCTTGCTGCAGGTGGGCACGAATCTGTCGATGGCCCGTCTGGCCGGAGTTGCCGAAGCCTGGCTTGAGAAACCGGTGATTGCGATTAACACCGCCACTTACTGGCATGCGCTGCGTCACAACGGCTTAAGCGATCAGCTGCCGGGCTATGGCCGACTGCTGGCTGAGTTTTAGCCCGGCGCGGGTACTTCAGATAACAGCACACACCGTTTTCAGCTCCTGGTAGTTTTCAACGGCACGCCGGCCACTGTCGCGCCCCCAGCCGGACTGTTTCATGCCGCCGATGGGCAGGCTGGGGTCATACATCGAATGCGCATTGATCCAGACGGTCCCGGCCTCGATGTCGGCGGCGAGCCGATGCGCCGCGCTGAGGTCGCGGGTCCAGACACTCGCGGCCAGTCCGTAGTCACTGTCGTTGGCCAGGCTGACGACTTCGTCGAGTTCATCAAAGGCGGTGGCAACCAGCACCGGGCCAAAGATTTCCTCGCGCACCACGGCCATGTCGGGCTGCACGCCCACCATCACCGTGGGGGTAATAAAGCTGCCGCCCGTCCCCAGCTGTTCGCCCCCGGTCAGCACCTCGGCGCCCGCCGCTCTGCCGGCGGCAATGTAACCGGCCACCCGGTCGGCGTGGGCGCTGCTGACCAGCGGCCCCAGCTGCGTTTGCTGGTCAAGCCCGTGGCCCAGCTGCAGCGCCTCCGCGTGCGCGGTGACGCCGGCCACAATTTCGTCAAACACAGAGCGGTGGCAATAGAGGCGCGAGCCGGCAACACAAACCTGGCCGGCGTTGAAAAAAATGCCCTGCGCGACGCCGGCGATGGTCAGCTCGGGGTCCGCGTCCGGCAACACGATGACCGGCGATTTGCCGCCCAGTTCCAGCGTAACGCGTTTCAAATTGCCTTTGGCCGCATCGAGAATGGCGCGGCCCGTGGCGGTAGAACCGGTAAACGCGACCTTGGCCACCTGCGGATGGGCAGCCAGCGCAGACCCCGTCGGATTGCCGGGGCCGGTGACAATGTTGACAACCCCGGGAGGCAGGCCCGCCTCAAGCATCAATTCGCCCAGCCGGATAGCCGTCAGTGACGTGTCTTCGGCCGGCTTGAGCACGACAGTACAGCCTGCGGCCAGCGCGGGCGCGAGTTTCATGGCGGTCAGTACCAGCGGTGAGTTCCACGGGACAATAGCGGCGACCACCCCGACCGGCTGCGGCAGGGTATAGGCAAAGACACGTTTTCCCGGCGGCTGGTAATCGATGGAACTGGGGATCGTCGCGCCCTCGATCTTCGAAGCCTGGCCCGCAAAGTAGCGAAACTGCCCGATAGCGCCGGGAATCTCGGCGTAGAAGCCCACGCCAAGGGGCTTGCCCTGGTCGAGTGTCTCCAGCTCAGCCAGTTCTTCGAGGTGCTGCTCCATCAGGTCCGCGATGCGCCAGAGTATTGCGCCGCGGGCAGCCGGCGTCAGGCCCGCCCACGCAGCCCCCCGAAACGCCTTGTGCGCGGACGCAACGGCCGCGTCGACATCTGCCGGGCCGGCTATGGCGATGCGGGCCAGCTCTGCGCCGGTGGCCGGGTCGATACTGGGCATCGACTCGCCGGTCTGCGGCGCGACCCACTCGCCGTCGATCAGCAGCTGCTTGTCTGTGCGGTTCAGGAAAGCCCGTGCACCCGCGGTGCTGGGTGTGGTTTGGGCCATGTGCAGTTTCATTCCGCACCCCCCACCTGGCTCAGGTAAAAATCGGCAATCTCTTCGCGCGTCGTCCACCAGATGCCGTCCAGGCTCTGCGCGTACTCGATAAACTCGCGCAGCGCGCGCACCCGGTAGGCGCGGCCGGATACATGCGGATGCAGGCCCACGTTCATGATACGGCCGGTCGTCGCGCCTTCAGCGTGCAGCACGCTCAGCTCTTCGATGAGTATGTCGCGCACCTCATCGGTCGTGTGCCCGCGGCGGACCACCAGTGTGAAATCGTTGATCTCATTGGAATAGGGTACCGACACGATCGGGCCGCTGGGGGTGCGCAGCAAATAGGGCTGATCGTCGTTCATCAGGTCACAGTAAAAGCGGCAGCCGTACTCCGCGAGTATATCGGCCGTCTTGAGCGTGCCCCGCAGCGACGACGACAACCAGCCCGCTGCGCGCTTGCCGACGGTTTGCTGGAATACCTCCAGGGTGCGCAGCACAACTTCACGTTCGGCCGCCGGGTCGTGCGCAAAGTCAGTCAGCAATTCGCCTTGTTCGTAATTGTGCGCCAGCATTTCGCAGCCGCGCTGCAGGGCTGCTTCCACCATCGGGGTGTGCCGCAGGCAGGTGGCGGCGTTGACCGTACATGCGGGTGTCACGCCCAGCGCATCGAGGCATTCGAAGAGCCGCCATATACCCACCCGCTGACCATATTCGCGCCAGGTAAAGTTCGGAAAATCCGGCACATTCCCCGGCAAGACATCGGGCAAAATTGCCGGGCCGCCGGCGTAATAGGCCTTGTCGGTGTCCTTGATGAGATCCCAGGTTTCCAGGTTGAGAGTGATCAGCAGCGCGACTTTATGGCCGCCGGGCCACTGCAGTTTTGGCCGCTGAGGCAAGGGTGTGTAGTCGTATTCCATCGGCGGCGCCTTGATCTGTTTACGCAGGCAAACATTCAAACAGACCTGCAACGCTTGTACCAATAAGGTCGGTGATTCCCCCGATAAGCGGAGGCTATAGCGGCTATCCGGCAGCGGACTCGGTCTTGGCCTGCAGCGGCGGGGTGGGGGTGTCGGCCGTGGCAGCCACCTTCACGACCCGGTAACCGGAAAACGACCAGACGCCGAATACGCCCAGTAACAGCAGCGTGATGGCTGACCACCACCCGAGCGCGTCGAGCTGGGCAGCTGTGATCAGTGCCGCGTCCTCGGCCGAGGGCAAGGCGATCACATCCACGATCACGCCGGCCAGCAGCTTGCCGAACCCGGACGCGGTTTTCATCGACAGGAATACAAAGCCGAACAGCAGCGCCGTGGCATTGATGCCGGTGCGGTTCTGGTAGTCATCCGCGGTTTCGGAGGCGATCACTGCCGACACGATCATCACCACGCCCAGCGCGAGGCCGGCCGCGCCGTTTGATATCCGCAGCAACGGCATGACCGCATCCGTGCCGACTTCGACAAAGCCGAACAAGCGCATCAGCAGCGGGAACGCAAACAACAGCGTGCCGAAGCCAATGCCGCCGGCGAACAGCAGCGGATGCGGCAGGCGGTCAACGATCGGTTTGCCCACCAGCAGCGTGACGGCCGCGCCGAGGATCACCGCAAATTGCCAGACCTTGATCTCGTCGCCGGTGAGCGCCCAGAAATAGGTGCCCAGGTACAGCGCCATCGAGTTGTACATGGAGAAGGCAGTCAGGATGAACAGGCTGCCGAGGAACAGGCACCGGAAATTCTTGAACTTGAAAATCATGTCACGCCAGGCGGGCCACAGTGCATTCACGTGAAAGCGCGGGCTGGGCGCAAAGCGGTCTTCGCGACTGCGAATCCGCCGGTAGGTGCCGGCAGCCGACAGCAGAATAATGAGTATCAGTGAGCCGCCGATGGCAGCGGCGAAGGGCAGGTAGTTGGCCGGGTTCTCCTGCCCGCGCGGGTATTCCTCGCTGGCCACAAAGAACACATCAAATGCCACGGCAACGACCGCAAAGTTGGCGACAGCCCCAAAGATGTTGCGCAGTACGGCCAGCGTCACGCGCTCTTTGGGTTCGTCAGACAGCTCGGCAATCTGCGTGGACCAGGGGATGTGAAAGAACGTTACCGAGACCCGGAGCCCGATGGCGGTAAACGCGAGCCAGGCACCCAGCGCCAGGCTGGACAGTCCGCCCGGCGGATAGAACAGCGCACAAAAGAAAAACGCCGAGGGCAGCGCGGCCATGAACATCAGCGAGTGGCGGCGGCCCCAGCGCGATTTCAGGCTGTCGGAATAGGCACCCACCAGCGGGTCGGTGATCGCATCGGCCACCATGGCCACGAGTATTGCCGCGCCGGCGACGGTGCCCGACAGCCCCATGACCTGAGTGTAAAAGAACAACACGAACAGTTCGAACGAGCGGCTGAGAACGACTTCGCACACGTTGCCCAGGCTGTAGGCCAGTTTGGTTGGCCACGGAATACGTTCGCTGTCGGGTGCGGTTGTGCTCATAGGGAACCTGCTATGCCGGGTTGCAACGGGAGTCGTCGCGACTTCAGCATTCTAGCCTAGCCGACAATCAGGGTGTTTTGCAAACGCGTGCATTTTGTGCTGTGCCATGGGTTGATGCCACCCGTGGGCATCGGCAGATCAGCACAGGGCGGCCCTAGTAATACTCCAGCGCCGTCGCCTTGCCGCCAAACACCCGGTAAACAAACACTGAGTAGCCGACGATCATCGGCAGCACGATCACGGCGCCGATGAAGATCACCAGTAGCGATTCCGGCGCGGCGGCCGCATCCCACAGGGTCATGCGGTCGAGGACCAGCCATGGGAACAAGCTGTAGGCGAGCCCGTGAAACGCCAGCATGAACAGACCGACGGTGGTCGTGAACGGCACCCAGATGCCGTACTCGTTGGCCTGGGCGAGCCGCACCGGCAGTCTGCCGAGCGAGCGCCACAGCACAACGAACAGCACCACGGTGATCAGCGGAATCGGCCAGACGACGATCAGGTTTTCCAGAGTGAACCACTTGTCCTGAATGGTGCTGCTCAGCACCGGGGTCGCCACTGACACGGCTGCCACCCCGGCTGCCGTCAGTGCCACGCTGCGCCGGGCCCAGCGGATGGCCTGGCGCTGCAGTTCGCCGCTTGTTTTGGCTGTCAGCCAGCAGGCGCCGAGCAGCGCATAGCCGGAGGCGAGGCACAGGCCGATGACCGCTGAGAACAGTGATGCGAACAGTGAGGCCTCGAAGCCGAGCACCAGTTTGCCCAGCATGTAGCCCTGGGCCCATGCCGCAACGAATGAACCAGCGAAGAAGGCCCGGTTCCAGCCGTCTTTGTGGTCTGCGCGTGCCTTGACCCGGAAGTCAAAGGCCACTCCGCGCAGCGTCAGCGCGATCAGCATGATCGACACGGGCAGGTACAGCTGACCCAGCATCAGGCCGTGTGCCAGCGGAAAGGCGGTGAGCAGAATCCCGATGCCCATCACGAGCCAGGTTTCATTGGCGTCCCAGAAGGGGCCGATGGACGCGATCATGATGTCTTTTTCGTCCGCGTCGGCAAACGGCAGCAGGAGCCCCACGCCCAGGTCGAAGCCGTCGAGTATCACGTAGGCGAGCATGGCCAGCCCCATCATCATCATGAAAGCCAGCGGCAGCCAGCCCGCCGGGCTGCTCAGGTCGGGTATCAGCTCAGGCATGCGCTGGCTCCGCGCTGGAGGGCGGCTCCGGGTCGGACTCTGCATCCACAAACGGCACCACGCGCGGACCCTCCGCATTAAAGCCGCCGGTCTGGGCTTCGACCGTGCCGGCCCGGCGAGCCATGTACAGCAACACGCCGATATACGCTGTCATCAGGAACAGATACATCAGGCACCAGGCGATCAGCGTGGTCAGGATGGTGCCAGCGGAGGCGGGGCCCAGCGCTTCGCCGGTGCGCAGTACCCCCGATACGATATACGGCTGGCGACCGATCTCGGTGGTGTACCAGCCGCTGAGCACCGCGAGCCAGCCCGAGAAGGTCATGGCTACCAGGCCGCGTGCCAGCCAGACGGTTGGCTTTCGCCCGTTGCGCAGCCGCCAGAGGCCGCTCCACGAGGCCACCAGCATCAGCAGTCCGGTGCCCACCATGATGCGAAACGCCCAGAACACGCGGGCGACCGGCGGATGCTCGCCGGGGAACTCATTTATCCCTTGCACTATGCCGTCAGCCTCATGCGTCAGTATCAGCGATGCCAGTTTCGGTATTTCGATCGCAAAACGATTGGTTCCGGTTGCCGCATCCGGCAGCGCAAACAGCACCAGCGGGGCCCCTGCCCGGGTTTCCCACAGGCCTTCCATCGCGGCGATTTTCGCCGGCTGATGCTCCAGTGTGTTCAGGCCATGCAGGTCACCGGCGACGATCTGTATCGGTATGAGCACGGCAGCAATCCACAGGCTGCTGCGCAGCGCCGCAATGACCGACGGAGCGCGATCGTTATGCAGCCACCGGTAGGCCGACAGGCCCGCCACCAGGAATGCCGCGGTGAGACCGGACGCCAGCAGCGTATGCGCCAGCCGGTACGGGAATGACGGGTTAAAAATAATGGCTAGCCAGTCGGTAGCGTGCGCCCGGCCGTCGATCATCTCGAAGCCCGCCGGTGTGTGCATCCACGAATTGAGCGCGATGATCCAGAACGCGGAAATTGTTGTGCCGATAGCGACCAGTAAGGTGGCCAGCGTATGCACCCGATTGGAAACCCGCCGGAACCCGAACAGCATGATGCCCAGAAATGAGGCTTCCAGAAAAAACGCGGTCAGCACTTCATACGCCAGCAGTGGGCCGGCAATATTGCCGACGGTCTCCATGAAGCCCGGCCAGTTCGTGCCGAACTGGAAACTCATGGTTATGCCGCTGACCACGCCTAGCGCGAATGTGAGGGCGAAAACTTTGACGAACAGCCGATAGACGTGCATCCACCGCTCGTCGCCGGTGCGGTTAAAGCGCCATTTGTAAAACAGCAGCATCCAGGTAAGCGCAATCGAGATCATCGGGAAGATGATGTGAAAGCTGATGTTGGCAGCGAACTGGATGCGTGCCAGTAGCAGTGCGTCATACATAGCGGTGCTCTTAGTTTGCCTTGCGCTTACGGTCGCGGGCAGGCAGCAGCTTGGTGATGTTGCCGCCCAGCTTCATGATCTGAATCATGGTGTTGGTCGACAGTTTCTGGACGTCATCCATCCAGCCCGTGGTGAGCTCAATCAGCTCGAGCATGTCCCGCATGCGCTTGGCGGCGTGCCGGTCTTCCGCCGTGTCGGGCTTTTCCAGCAGCGCATCGCGCAGCATGGACATCGTCGGGTCAACC
>JAZBOT010000118.1:0-4540 GCA_036351295.1 Gammaproteobacteria bacterium
ACGACGATTTTGCGCAAATCCTTGTGTCCGGGAACACTTAAGCGCATGCCAAACTCTCCCTGTGCCGACGCACTAAGCCGCCAAGAATCTGTCGGCCATCTCCTTTACAGTATCACGAAGAAAGTCCCAAGAATCATCATCCTGCAAATCCATGCCCAGAAAATTGGGGTTGTTGCGCTCGCGAATGGCCAGGTATGCGGTCATGACATTGACCATGAAAATCAGCTTCCAGACATCGTCTTCGATGTCGCGGTCGGCCGTTTCCAGCTGGATGTAATCTGACACGCCGCGGCCCGGGCGCACGAGGCCATCGTTCAGCGCACGCGTGATATCGGTGGGTGTCAGCAGCTCGGCGGCCAGCATTTCAACAGTGCGCGGCCGCCGGCGGATCGCCTCAACGTAGTTGCAGAGCACTTCGCGAACGCGTTGCGGTACCGTGAGCTCGGCAAACACCTCGGGGTCATGGCCGATCAGCTCCATCGTGTTCGGCCAGAAACTGCTGTGGCTCGCCCAGTGGCGCGCGAGGCCCGGCAGGCCGCCGAAGTATCGGTAAATCAATACTTTATTGACCCCGGCTTCGTTTGCCACGGCATTCACGCCAAGGCCTGCAACGCCCTCGCGCATCATGATGGCGTCGAACGCCGCCAGGATGGTTTCTTCCGTGGTGTGCCGGTCGCGGCGCTCGCGCGACTTGGCTGTACCGATTTTAACGATGTCGGCTTCTGCGCTGCTGGTCATGCCTGTGCTCTGTAGCGGCCAGTAAAGATTGTATTCTAATGCAGCCGCCGACGAGCCTACAGGATCACCGGACGGCGGTAGCCCGGAACGCGGGCGCGGCACCAACCAGCAGCGCAGCCACCAGCAGGTTGCTCAGCGAGACATAGACAAACAGCTGCCCGATGGCGAGCCCGCTGCCCAGCAGCAGCGCAGCGAGCAGCGCAGCGACCACCATGAACAATGCATTGCAGACATTATTGGCGGCGATGACCCGGGCACGCTGTGTCCTGTCGCTGCGCTGCTGCACCACGGTGTACAGCGGCACAATGTAGAGCCCGCCCGCCGTCCCCAGCAGCAGCACATCGGCGCAGACCCGGCGCGCCTGGCCGTGCTCCAGCCAGTCGCCCAATCCGAGCAGCACATCGCCGGCAAAGCCGTCGAGTACGCCGAGGTCCAGACCAAAAACCGTCATGCCGAGCGCACCGACCGGCCCCAGCCGCAAATTGAGCAGACGCTGCGACAGGCGCTCGCACAGCAACGAGCCGACGCCGACCCCGATGGAGAACAGCGTTAACAGCAGCGTGACAACACGTTCGTCGCCGCCAAGGGTCAGTCGCGTGTAGTTGGGTAACTGCGCGAGGTAAGTCGAGCCGAGCAACCAGAACCATGAAATACCGAGGATCCCCGTCAGCACCATTCGACTGGCGCCCGCCGCCCGCAGCGTTGCCGCCGTTGCGCTGAACGGATTCCAGTTGATGTCCAGCGCGGGCGCGAGCGCGGGGATGACCGGGATGCGGCGACTGGCGAGGTAACCCAGCACGGCCAGCACGACCACGGCGGCCGCCACAAGCTCCCGGCCCACCGCGGCGACACCGATCAGCACGCCGCCCAGCGCGGTGCCCAGCAGGATCGCCAGAAAGGTGCCGGTCTCGACGAGTCCGTTGGCGCCGAGCAGCTCGCCGGGTTCAGTCACTTGCGGCAGCAGCCCGTATTTGACGGGACCGAACAGGCTGGACTGCGCGCCCATCAAAAACAGCAGCGCGATCAGCGCGGCCACCTGGTCGAGGATGAGGGCCGCCGCCGCGGCCAGCATGATGCCGATTTCGAGCAGTTTGACCTGCCGGATCAGCCGGGATTTCTCATACTTGTCGGCGAGCTGCCCGGCGATGCCTGAAAACAGGAAGAACGGCAGCACGAACAAGCCGGCGCTGAGGTTGATCATGACATCGCTGCTCAGCGTGAAGCGATCTGCCGCATGGAACGCAATCAGCAGCAACAGCGCATTCTTGAACACGTTGTCGTTGAAAGCGCCAAGAAACTGCGTGACAAAGTACGGTGCGAAACGACGCTCGAAAAGCAGCGCAAACTGACTATGAGCCACAACTGTTCACTCCGTTAGCAGGGGCGGCCGCTGCCACTGGATAACTGCCACCGCGAACGCAACCCGATGGACCATTCTAGGCACGGCAATGCGGCCGGCGCCACAACAAGCGGGCGCGCAGGTTATGCTTGCCGCCCATGAACATTGATCTGCACACCCATACATCGGCCTCGGACGGTGCACTCACGCCGCCCGAGCTGGTCGCCCGCGCGGCCGCCGCCGGGGTGGAGCTGCTCGCCATCACCGACCATGACACGGTAGCGGGGCTGGCACAGCTGCAAGCGCCGCCGCCCGCGCTGCGCATCATTCAGGGGGTGGAGTTTTCGACTTGCTGGCGCAAAGTGGGTATTCACGTACTGGGGCTGAACATCAATTGCGACCACCCGGTATTGCAAGACGGCTTGGCACAGCAGCGCCGCGCGCGCGACGAGCGCGCCCGCATCATTGCGGCCCGCTTGGCGAAACTGGGACTGGGCGATGTCCTGACCGGCGCCCGGGAGCAGGCGGGCGCTGCGGCCGTGGGTCGGCCCCACCTGGCACAGCAGCTGGTTGCGGCCGGTCATGTCAAAGATCACGCGGACGCCTTCCGACGCTACCTCGGCCGCGGCAAGCCGGGCGACGTCCGCGAGACCTGGGCCGAACTGCCCCAGGTGATCGAATGGATCAGCGCGGCGGGCGGCTACGCGGTGCTCGCCCACCCGGCGAAATACAAGTTAAGCAATCTGCGGCTGGAGGAGCTCACCCGCGACTTCGCGGCAGCGGGCGGGCACGGCATCGAAGTTGTCTGCGGGCGCCAGGACACTGCGCTGACCCGCCGCCTCGGCAAGCTGGCGCAGCGGCACGGTCTGCTGGCATCCTGCGGCTCCGATTTTCACGGGCCGGGACCGCACCGGCCGGAGGTCGGTGAAGTGGGTCTGCTGCCCGCCGGCTGTCGGCCCGTCTGGGAGAGCTGGTAGCCCAAAGCGCCGCCTGCCCGGGTCCGCCTGCCGGACAGCGGCTCCGCCGAGGCCGGCACGGGCAAGACAGGACCGCAGGTGTCGGACGATAATTGCCGCCCTGCTACTATCCGGCCTGACGCGCATCCGTTCGGCGGCCCCGGCGCGAATACTCAGGCTAAGCAGCCGATCAATTTTTCCGAACAGGACGACAATATGTACATCAATTTCTGGTATCCGGTGGCACTGAGCTCGGAGGTGACCAACGAGGCACCGCTGCAGGTCGAAATCATGACGCTGAAATTTGTCGCGTTCCGTGACACCGAAGGCCGTGCCCACGTACTCAGCAACACCTGCATCCACCGCGGCGGTTCGCTCGGCAAGGGCAAAGTGAACGGCGACTGCGTGGCCTGCCCCTATCACGGCTGGGAGTTCGGCGCCGACGGCAAGTGCACGTATATTCCCACGCAACCCGTCGATCAGAAGACGCCGGCCCGCGCCAAGGTCGACAGCTATCCGACCGAAGAGCGCTACGGCATCCTGTTTGCATTCCTGGGTGATCTGCCCGCCGAAGAGCGGCCGCCGATCTTTGATATTGAAGAATTCGAAGACGAAAAATGGCGCGCCAACGAAATCGTGGTCTTCGAGGTCGGCGCCTATTATCAGCGCTCGATCGAGAACGGCCTGGACGGTGCCCACAACGAGTTTGTGCATCCGCTGCAGGGTGCGCCGTCCATTATCGAAACGCTGCGCCGGCGGCCGCTCGAAGTGGACGATGTCCCGCCGTGGGGCAGCGAGTTCTTCTACCCCGCCAGCGGCAGCAAGTCGGAAGAGACCAAGCTCATCGGTGCCGGCGAAGGCAGCACCTGGGCGGGCTCAGCCCACCATGGCCCCAACTGCCTGATCACCCGCATCCACTTCAGCGCCGAGAAGAAATTTCATCAGTACTTTTTTGAAGCGCCGCAGAATGACGGCAAGACGAAGATCTTTTTCGTCAACATGCGCTGCTTCCTGATGGACCCGGAAATGGACCAGAAGCTCATCGACGTCAACATGCGCATTGCGCACGAGGATATCGACATCATTGAGAATCTCGACCCGGTGCGGACCCCGAACACCACCACCAAAGAGATGCTGACGGCCGTGGACAAGCCCATCGTGCGCTACCGCGAGTACCTCGAAGAATGGGACGCGAAAGGCTGGCGCATCGACTGGGAAGAACTGCAGCGCAAACGCGGCGATGTGGCCTTTGCCATCCCCTGTCCGGCACGCCGCACCGAGAAAAACTGGATCCTCGACCCGGTGCCGCTGATGGCGCCGAAGCCTGCCGCCGAGGCCAAGCTGAAAGGCATCGCCTGATTCGGATCGGCACGCGCAGCGCCACCGTCAGAAAGGAAAAAGCCCCGACAAGCGGGGCTTTTTCCTTGTTGCAGTCCCCCCGGACTACAGGCGGTAATCGATTCTTAAGCCGTACTCTTTGCCCCGTAACATGGGGCCCGCGGTGTAC
>JAZBOT010000119.1:0-18132 GCA_036351295.1 Gammaproteobacteria bacterium
ATCAATCTCGATAACCCCGATGCCGAGTGCGACCTTGACTACGTGCCGCATACCGCGCGCGATATGCAGGTCAATGCGGCCATCAGCAACTCGTTTGGTTTTGGCGGCACCAACGGCAGCCTGTTGTTTACGCGCCTGCAGTAGCGATACCTGCGGGTGATGACCGCAACCAAACCTGAGCCGCTGGTGCAAGTGGTCGCAGACGGAGCGGCGGCCACCGCGGTGGATCTCGCGCAGCTCGCGCGTCGTAACCCCGAACGCTACCCGTTTCTGCTGGAAAGCGCGGCCGTCAGCGGCGAACAGGCCCGCTTCGATATCTTGTTTGCGTTTCCCGGTGAGACTCTTGAGCTGGCTGCGGGTAATGCCCTGAGCGGCCCCCATGCGGCCGCCAGCGGCGACTTCCTCGCATCGCTGGACGCCTGGTGGGCGGCCGAGCGCGCGGACGCCGCACCCGCGACCGCCAAGCTGCCATTTCGGGGTGGCTGGTTTGTCTACCTCGGTTATGAACTGGCCGGCCAGATCGAGCCTGGCCTGCAACTGAGTCGCGGCAACCGCGAGCCGCTGGCGTTCGCGACCCGGGTGCCGCTGGCCGTGATTCGCGACCATGGCCGGCAGCAGCTCATCATCGTGGGCGAGCGGGCCGGCGACCCCCGGGCGCGGCACCTGCAGGCCGATCTGCGTGTGTTGGCGGACATGCCACCCACGGTCCTGCAGGCGGCGACCGGGCGGCTGCATGAGGATCCGCCGGCCGCGTTTCTGGCGGCCGTTGGCGAGGCGCAGCGCTATATCACGGCGGGTGATAATTACCAGACGAACTTGTCGCGCTGCTGGCGGGTTGAATTGGCACCACCGCTGCCGCCGGCCGAGCTTTACCTGCGGCTCCGCCGGGCTAATCCTGCGCCGTTCGCGGGTCTGTTGCAGCACTCCCGGTTTGCGGTTGTCGCGTCCTCGCCTGAGCGCCTCGTGCGCCGGGCGGGCGACCGCATCGATACCCGCCCGATCGCGGGGACGCAGGCCCGCACGGGCAAGCCAACGGAAACTGCAGCGCTGTTGGCGCATCCGAAAGAGCGGGCGGAGCATGTCATGTTGATCGACCTTGAGCGCAATGATCTGGGCCGTGTCTGCCGCGGTGGCAGCGTCGAAGTCGACGAGTTTATGGTCGTGGAGAGCTATACCCACGTCCACCATATCGTTTCCAACGTCAGCGGCATTGCCCGCTCCGGACTCGGTCCGGGGGAATTGCTGCGTGCCGTGTTTCCCGGCGGCACGATCACGGGTTGTCCGAAAGTTCGGACGATGGAGATTATCGCCGAGCTGGAGGGTCGGCCCCGCGGTGCTTATACGGGTTCGTTCGGCTACCTCAATCGCGATGGTGATTGCGATTTCAACATCCTGATTCGCACGATCACGCAACGTGGCAACGAGCTTGAAATCGCGGCGGGGAGCGGCATCGTGGCCGATTCGATTCCGCAACGAGAGCTTGCTGAAACGCGGTCGAAAGCCAAAGGCATGTTGCTGGCTCTCGACTTGCCCGGTGACAGTGTGCGGCCATGAAATGGCGGTTAAACGGTCATCCCGCCGGCGGCATCAGTCCCGATGATCGTGGCTTTAGCTACGGCGACGGCTTGTTTGAGACCATCGCCGTGCGCGCCGGCACCTGTCGGCTGTTCGCAGCACATGTGCAGCGTCTCGCGAGCGGGGCTGCGCGATTGCAGCTGCCTCCGCCTGATGTGGAAGCTGTCAGCCGTGATACGGAGGCGCTGATCGGCTCCGGTCAGCCCGACGGTGTGTTGAAAATTATTTACACCCGCGGGCCCGGGCCGCGCGGCTATGCGTTGCCGCCGGTGCCGCAGGTGACCGTTGCCGTGGGCTTTGCAGTTGGCCGTCAGGCCGCGGCGGGTGCGGACGGCATCGCTGCCCGCACCTGCCGGACGCCGCTCGGTCACAATCCTGTGCTCGCCGGAATGAAAACACTGAACCGGCTGGAGCAAGTGCTCGCCCGGGCCGAATGGTCGGATGCGGGCATTGCCGAGGGCCTGATGTTCGATACCGAGGGCTACCTCGTCTGCGGTACGATGAGCAACGTGTTTCTGGTCAGGGGAGGGCAATTGCTGACGCCGCTCCTCGACCGGTGCGGCGTTCTGGGCATTATGCGGGGACAGGTCATGGAGGCAGCTCAGCGGCTGGGCATTCCGGTAGCCGAAGCGCGGTTGAACCGCGCGAGCCTGCAGCAGGCGGACGAAATATTCGTGACCAACAGCCAAATCGGTATATGGCCCCTGGGCAGTCTGGATGGCCAGCCTTGCGGGCCCGCGCGGCTGGCCGGGCAGCTGCGTGCGGAACTCGAACGCGCGGGTATCCGGGAGTGAGTGCGTGAGGCGTCTGCTCGTGATTGGCGTTGTTTTGCTGGCCGCAGGCGCGGCGGCGGCCGGCCTTGCCTATCGCTACCTGACCAGCCCGCTGCCCGGATTAACGCAACCGGTCACCGTCCTGGTTCAGGACGGGGATTCCGTCCTGACGGTGGCGCGCCGCCTTAACCAGGCCGGCGTGCTCGAGCAGCCCTGGCTATTCGCGCAATGGGCGCGACTCGACGGTAAAGCGGAACGCATCCAGACCGGCGAATATGAGTTACGCGCGGCGATGACTCCGGCGGCCGTACTCGACTTGCTGGTATCGGGCCGCGTAAAGCTGTACCCGGTAACCTTGCTTGAAGGCTGGACATGGCGCGACGTGCGCGATGCCATGCGCAGTAACCCGGTGCTGGAATCGCGGCTGGGGTTTGCCTCGGCGGAGAGCCTGGCGGCCGAACTGGAGCTGTCGGCCGCGCACGCTGAGGGCTTGTTTTTTCCTGATACCTACATGATTCCGCGGGGTACGACTGATCGCCAGCTGTTGCGGCAAGCGGCCGAACTGATGCAGCAGCAGCTCGCGGCCGCCTGGGCCGACCGGGACCCGGACCTGCCGCTCGCGACGTCGTACGAGCTGCTGATCCTGGCGTCGATCATTGAGCGTGAGACGGCGCTGGCCAGCGAGCGGGCACAGGTTGCTGGGGTATTCGTGCGCCGCCTGCAGAAGAACATGCGGTTGCAGACAGACCCGACCGTGATCTACGGGCTGGGCGACGCGTTTGACGGTGACCTCAGGCGCGCTGACTTGCGCGCGGATACGCCCTATAACACCTATACTCGCGGCGGCTTGCCACCGACGCCCATCGCACTGCCGGGAGCCGCCGCCTTGCGCGCTGCGGCCCGCCCGGCAGGCGGCGATGCGCTGTACTTTGTCGCTACGGGTGAAGCCGACGGCTCGCATGTGTTCTCCGCCACCCTGGCCGAGCACAATGCGGCGGTTTCGGCTTACCTGGCCCGGCTGCGGCGGCAGCCCGACTGATGGCAGCGAGGCCAACGACTATGCGTGGACGGTTTATCACAATCGAAGGTATTGAGGGGGTCGGTAAATCGACCAACGTGGCCTTTGTTGCTGACTATTGTCGCGCGCGTGGCAGTGAGGTGCTGGTCACCCGGGAGCCCGGGGGAACTCCGATGGCTGAGCGTATCCGGGACTTGATCCTGGCGGCCCCGGGGGACGAACTGTCCGACGTGGGCGAGCTCTTGCTGATGTTTGCCGCCAGAGCTGAGCATTTGCACGCCCTGATCCGGCCCGCACTGCAACGCGGGGTGACCGTTGTTTGTGACCGGTTTACCGACGCGACGTTTGCGTACCAGGGGGGAGGCCGCGGCGTTGACCCGCATAAGGTGCGCGTCCTGCAGGCGCTGGTGCAGGGCGATCTGGTGCCCGATCTGACGCTGTTGCTGGACGCTTCACCCGAACTATCCGCGCAGCGCATCGCCGGGCGGGGCTGGCGCGACCGGTTTGAAAGCGAGCGGCACGAATTCTTCGCCCGCGTGCGGCAGGCGTACCTGGATATCGCGGCGAGTGAACCGGCGCGCGTGCGCATCATTGATGCCGCGGAGCCGCTGGCCAAGGTCCAGGCGGCCATCGCCCAGAACCTAGAAAATTTCTATGAAAAATAATTAACTAAATGTTAAATATAGAAAAAAGATTTGAAGATCTCCCGTGGCTAGAGAGCATTAAAGGGCAGCTCGCTGAGCAGATCGCGGCAGACCAGCTGCCTCACGCACTGCTCCTCTACGGCTTGGCCGGCACGGGCCGCCGCGAACTGGCGCTCTGGCTGGTGGAGCAGTTGTTGCAGGCTCGGCTGGAGGTCAGCGCGGCGCCGGAAAACGGCATAACCCAGCAGCGCCCCGATGTGCTGGTGCTGGAGCCCCCCGAGGGCAAGTTTATTATTCCCGTGAATACCATTCGCGACAGTCTGACGCCATTTTTGAGCCTCACCAGCCACGGGGCAGGGCACCGGGTCGCCATCATTTACCCGGCTGAGGGTTTGGCGCAAAGCGCCGCCAACGCGCTCCTGAAAACCCTCGAGGAGCCGCCGCCGGGCTGCCTCGTCGTCCTCGTGGCCCTGCAGCCCGGCCGTCTGCCGGCCACCGTGCGGAGCCGCTGTCAGCTGCTGCACGTGCCCCCGCCGTCACGGGCGGCAGCGCTTGACTGGCTCGCAGCGCAGAACCCGGAAAAGGATTTCGCCGGGCTGCTTGAGCTGAGCGGGAATGCGCCGCTGGCGGCACTGGAGCTCGAGGCGAGTGGGGCTGCCGAATTTGCGAACCGCTTGCTGCAGCAGGTGTTGCGGCTGGAGCGCGGCCAGACTGATCCGGTGAGTGTTGCGGCCGTCGCCGCGAAGCAGCCTGGACTGGCGCTGGATTTGCTGGAATGGCGCGTGGCAGAGCAAGTCCGATCGAGCCTGAACGCCGGTGAAAAAGCCGCGAGCCGGGGTCGGTTCAGGAAAATGGACCAGATTCGAGAACTGCGTCGCGTTATTAACGGCGGAATCAAAGCAGAATTAAGTCTCGCTGGATTATTGTTAGATTGGTAGGGTGGCTGCGGCCGCTCAGAGGCATTGCATCATGGCTAAACCCGGACTGTTGACCCTGACAATCAAGGACAAGGCTGCGCTTTACCTGGCCTATATGCCTTTCGTGCAGAATGGCGGCCTGTTTATCCCCACCAACAGCGCTTACGGTCTCGGTGACGAGGTATTCATGTTACTCAACCTCATGGATGAGGGTGACAAATTGCCGGTGGCCGGCAAGGTCATCTGGATTACCCCGAAAGGCGCGCAGGGCAAGCGTATGGCCGGTATTGGCGTGCAGTTTAGCGAGCAGGATAACGGCGAGACGCAGAAAAAGATTTCCAACTATCTGGCCGGTGCCCTGGACGGCGAAAAAGCCACCCACACCATGTAACCCGCCACAGCGCTCACTCCAGTTTGAGATCGCTGTTATTCAGGCCGCCCTGCAGTACGCGGGTGTCAAAACCCCGTTCATTGAGAATAAACGCCGCGGCCGAACTGCGGCGCCCGGTGTCGCAGCACAGCACATAGGTGCAGTCGCGATCGAGGGCACTCAGTTTAAGACGAATAAAGTACAGCGGTATGTTGATCGCATCCGGCTCATGGAAGCTGGCGAACTCGCTGGGCAGGCGGACATCGAGCCATTTTGCGCCGGCAGCCACCAGTGACTTGGCCGCGGCATAGTCGAGCCAGTCCAGCATTGGCTGGTTGAGGAGGGTGTTGAAGTCGTCCTTGGCCAGACGCATGACTGAGCCGTCAGTCTGAAAGGTCACCGTGGCGTTCCGTTTGCTCTCGGATATCAGCGCCTCTTCGCCGAAGGTATCGCCCACGCTGAGTTCGGCCAGCCGAATACCTTCCTTGTTGAGCGGTGTCTCCCGCACCACGCTGCACGTGCCGCGGGTAATCGCGTAAAAAAAGTCACCGTCTTCACCCTGCCGGATTACCGTATCGCCGCCGCGGTAGTTGATTTGCTGCATCCGCATGAATATCGCCTGAATATTGGCGGGCGGTATTCGCTGGAAAGCACGGGTTTGCAGCAGGGTTGTCATCCAGTCCTGCTCGCTCTGGTCACTGTCGCCCGCATCTGCAAGCTCCGAAACTTCGTAAGAACCCGTCTGATCCCAGGTCAGCATAACGTCGAGCAGGTCGGTGTCGATCGAGATGTACTGCACGTCGCCTTTGGCGATCGCTGTCTGGAGTCGCGGCAGAACCGGTGCCAGCGCGTGCCGGCTGGCCGCGGTCCCGCTCTCGATAACCGTGACATTGCCCTTGGTGTCCGTAAGCTCCAGCTTGCCCTCGACCAGGAACAGGGTGCGTTTTTGCGTATCGCCGGCCGAGAACAGCGTCAGGCCGCTCTCCAGCTCACGAATGCTGGTCTTTTTAGCCAGCGCCGATAGATTCTGCCGCTTCATGCTGTCCATCGGGCTGAACCGCTGCAGGATCTCGTTTGTCAGTTCTATAGCCATTCAGCTGAATTTAACGCCCGTTATGTCCAGTCTGCCGCAGTACGGCGAAAACCGCATTTTACGTTGCAAAATCATCAGGTGACAGGCGTTAGTTCACGAACTTGCGCTGTTGTCGGGCGCAATTTTCTGCCACCCGGCGGCAGGCGCAAAACGCTCGCCGTGTTCGGTCTGCAGCGCGCGCAATGCCGCCATGGTGGCGGTCAGGCCGCGCTGGCGCGCATAACACAGCGGCCCGCCGCGAAACGGTGCGAAGCCGGCACCAAATATGGTCCCCGCGTCAGCCAGATCCGCGTCGGCCACGACCTGGTCACCCACGCAAGCGGCTGCTTCGTTCACCAGGGACAGGATCAGGCGTTCTTGCAGCGCCGGTGCCGGCGGTGCCGGGTTGGCTTCTGCCTGCGGCTTGCCGTCCTGCCAGACATAGAAGCCCTGTCCGCTCTTCTCCCCCAGCCGCCCGTCCTGCACCAGTTGCTCGAGCCCGGGCGGGAGCTCACGGCCGATGGTGCTGCCGACGATGCCGGCGACATGCAGCAAAATGTCCAGCCCGACACTGTCGGCCAGCGCCAGCGGCCCGACGGGCATGCCAAAATCGGTGGCGGCCCGGTCGATCGTCTCGGGCGCATAGCCCTCCTGGTGCAGGCGGAAGGCCTCGTCCATGTAGGGCGCCAGAATGCGATTGACGAGGAAGCCGGGCAGTCCCTGGCAGGGCAGCGGCAATTTGCCGATCTGCTTGACGAAAGCCGTGCCGTCATCAATGTGTTCGGCTGCGGTTGCCGCATCCTGCACCACTTCCACCAGCGGCATGCGGGCGACCGGATTGAAAAAGTGCAGTCCGATCAGGCGCGCAGGGACGGCGAGCGCGGTGGCAATTTCGGCGAGGGGAATGCTGGAGGTGTTGGTGGCAAGCAGCGCATCGGGCCGCGCCCGCTGCTCGACATCGCGAAATAAAGCTTGTTTGGCCTCGAGGTTCTCGAAAATCGCTTCGATGATGACGTCAGCGTCATCGACGCCGCTGCCGGCGCTGTCACCGAGCAGCCGCTCCATGACCGCTTCCGCCTTCGCAGCGTCGCGCAGCTTGCGCGTCAGGCCTTTGCGCGCACGCTCCAGGCCGGCGTCCACGTATTTCTGCTCACGGTCCTGCAGCGTTACCGACAGGCCACGCAGGGCGCACCAGGCGGCAATGTCCGCACCCATGGTGCCCGCGCCGATGACATGGACGTGGGTGAACTGCCGGGCAGACGATTTGCCGAGGCTTTTCAGGCGATCCTGCAGGAAGAACACCCTGACCAGGTTCTGTGAGGTGGGTGTAAACACCAGCCGCGCAAAAGAGCGTGCCTCGTCGGTGAAGCTGTCACGACTGCCGCCCTTGCGCCGCCATAGCTCCAGCAAGGCGAACGGAGCCGGATAGTGCTCCTGCTGTAGCTTGGCGGCCAGCTGAGCACGCAGCCGCCGCGCGACCAAGCCGCGAACCGGGCCGAGGTTGATGATGCGGTCGAGCCAGCTGACGGGGCGCTTGGGGGGTGCCTGAGCGAGCCAGCGGCCCGCGTCCTCCCGCCACGTGTCCGGCCCCGTCAGTGCGTCGACCAGACCCAGCCTGAGCGCGGTTGCGGGTGTCACTGGCTTGCCTTTGAGCATCAGGTCCAGTGCGGCGCGCGCGCCCAGTAGCTCGACCGTGCGCACTGTGCCGCCGAGGCCCGGATGCAGCCCCAGCTGGACCTCGGGCAGCCCCAGCTGCTTGCGGTCTGACTCGAACGCAAGCCGTCCCGTGCAGGCGAGCGCCAGCTCCAGCCCGCCGCCGAGTGCCGCACCGTTCAGTACGGCCAGCGACGGGCAGGGCAGTGCTTCGAGTCGTGCCACAATGGCATGCCCGAGCGACAGGGTGGCAAAGGCCGCGTCCGCGTCCGTCATCAGCGGAAACTCCTTGACGTCCGCACCGGCGATAAATCCCGAGCGCTTCCGCGAATACACCACCAGACCCCGGGGCGGTTGTGCTTCGAGCTGCGTGAGTGCGTCGCTGAGCTCCTGCATCACCTGCGCGGACAGCACATTGGTGCTGCCCTCTGTGCAGTCCAGACCCAGCCATGCCAGCTGGTCCGCATCGGTTTCCAGTGTCCATTGCGTCAGGTTCATCGGAGTACCTCAAATTCACAGACGAGCGGCAGATGGTCGGAAAACGGCACCTGCGGCACAGCAAAGCTGGTGATGCCGATATCCTGACTGTGCAGTATGAAATCCAGCTCCATCCGCGGTGCCCGTGTGGGGTAAGTTGGCGTGCTTAGGCGGTTGGCGTTTTGCAGTCCCGCCGCCTTCATGAACAGGTAGATTTCGTCTTCACCCCAGAACGTATTGAAGTCACCGGCCACAATAACGGGTTTAGCGCAATTTGTAACCAACTCGTACAGGTGCCGCAGCTGAAAATGACGATGACGGTACTTGAGCGACAGATGCACGAGGAAGATTGCGACATCGTCCAACTCGAGTTCGATAACGAGCCGCTTGACGCCCTGGGAGAAGTAGTGGAAGCGTTCGCCGCGGACTGCGGGGCTGGCGAGGAACGCATTCGCCTGTTTGCGTACGATCGGCAGCAACTGATTCATGGATTCTTCTGCGTACTTCGAGGCGTAGCACGAGTAGTGTCCAAGGGCGGCCGCTATGGACTCCGCCTGATTCACCCGCCCGCTGCGCATCGAACCGATATCGACCTCTATCAGCCCGACGATGTCGGCCTTTTGCTCGGCAAGGAACCGGCTGATGCGCTCGAGTTCTGCGGCCTGGGCATACAAATACCTCGCTCCCGGCAGTGGGAGTGCGCTGCCGCCACCGTCCCCGACGCCGTAGCGAATGTTATAAACTAGGATCTTCACAATAGCTGCGGGTCATGGGATGTCTGAGAAAAATCCTTTTGCGCTGTACGTCACGCATGAGTTTACCGAAAGCGCGGACTACAACCGGGTGTTTGAATATCTGGAAAGCCGGGAGAACTTCTTCTACTTCAACTACAGCGATCCCGAAGCGGTGCCGGCCAACTCGACTCCGGACGTGCTGCAGGAGGCCATACGCCAGCAGGTCAAGAACGTGGAGGCCGTCATTGTGCCGGCCAGCATGTTGTCAAGTTCGTCGGGGCTGATCGGGTTTCAGCTTAACGTTGCCCAGGCGTTTAATAAGCCTATTGTATTGATTCAACCGTTTGGCGCCACCATGAGTATCCCGAAGGATGCGCTGGAGGTTGCCGCAGAAGTCGTGGAGTGGGACGAGCGGCAAATCACTGACGCTATCCGGCGCGCGGCACGGGGTGAGGACACCGCCAAGTGGGACATGATCGAATTCGATATCAGCGATCTCGACTTTGATACCCCGGGCGACTCGTGATTTTGCCGCGCGGGGTGCGGGCAGGGCGCAGCCGGGCCGGAGCCACGGGTGGCAATAGAATGGGTCGATATATGTATATACGCACGGCGGCTTGTTGGTATGGCGGGTGTTCAGTAATATCGCCGCCCTGTGTCGGGCCCGGTGCTGTGGTCCACTAAACTGACGGTAGCAAGCTATGACCATTCAAACAGATGCGCTTATTGTGGGCGCCGGGCCCTGCGGGATTTTCCAGATTTTCGAGCTGGGTTTGCTCGGCATCAAGGCGCATATTGTCGATTCGCTGCCGACTCCCGGAGGTCAGTGCACCGAGCTGTATCCGGACAAGCCTATTTACGACATCCCGGCGGTGCCGGTGTGCACCGGCCAGGAACTGATTGACAGCCTGATGAAGCAGGCAGAACCTTTCGCGCCGGTGTATCACCTTGGCGAGGAGGTCACCGAACTGCGCCGCGACGGCGACGCTTTTTACGTCCGCACCTCGCTGGACAAAGAGTTTCATGCCAAGACCGTTTTTATAGCGGGCGGCGTCGGTTCTTTTCAGCCGCGACGGTTCAGGCTGGCGGGTATTGAAGAGCTCGAAGAGGTCACCGTGCACTACCGCGTCAAAAACCCGGAATTGTTCGCCGGTAAGCGGTTGGTTATCTGCGGCGGCGGCGACTCGGCCCTCGACTGGGTGCTGGCACTGGCGGAGTCGGCCGAGCATATTACGCTGGTGCATCGCCGTGATGAGTATCGGGCCGCGCCCGTGTCCGTTCAGGCGGCACGTAATCTCGCAGCCGAAGGCAAAATCACGATCATGGAGAACGCCAAGGTAAGTGCGTTCAGCGCTGCGGGCAAGCAGCTTGAGTCAGTCACCGTCAGCACTGCCGATACCGGCGACACCGTCATTGCAGCCGACCACTTGCTGGCGTTTTTTGGTCTGGCGCCGAAGTTGGGGCCGATTGCCGAATGGGGCTTCCAGATCACGAAGAAAGCGATCGACGTGGATACGGAAACTTTCGCAACGAATATTCCGGGCATCTTTGCCATTGGGGATATCAATACCTACCCTGGCAAGAAAAAGCTCATTTTGAGCGGTTTTCACGAGGCCGCGCTGGCGGCATTCGCGGCGAAAGCCATCATTGAGCCCGGCAAGAAGGTGAACCTGCAATACACGACCACCAGCCCGGTGATGCATGAGCGGCTCGGGGTTGCCGGCAGCACCGGTTAGAGATTACCCGTCGGTCCGCCAGTAGCGCGACATTTCGAGATACGTGAACGACGCGGACCAGGTGATCAGCAGCAGCCCGGCGACGCTTTCCATGCCGGCGATAAAGCGGGCGGGGCCGATTGGCAGCAGGTCGCCAAACCCCAGCGTCGAATATACCGTCGACGAAAAATACACGTAATCTCCCCAGCTCAGTGCCGTGCCATTGATCACGGGGCCATAGTAGAGGCTGAGCAGCCAGTACAGGCAGCCGAACAGCGCAATTTCAAGACCGTGCAGCGCCAGCAACGCGTTCATCAGAATGGCAATGCGCTGTTTACGCCCCAAGTGTGTGGCGGCTGTCCACGAGGTAAGCAGGCGCAGCGCTTCATAGTGCAGCAGCACCGTGGCAACGACCGCAACGGCACCCAATACCGCAATCAGCAGGCCCGGCTCGTTCATGAGGGCTGCGGCTGCTCCACAGGCTGTGGCCTCAGTTCGCCACCGTGAATCAGGCGGTACAGCGCCGGCAGCACGATCAGGGTCAGCAGCGTTGACGAAATGATGCCGCCGACGACCACCGTTGCCAGCGGTCGCTGTACCTCAGAACCAATGCCGGTATTCAGAGCCATGGGGACAAAGCCGAGCGAAGCGACGAGTGCCGTCATCAGCACCGGCCGCAGCCGTGTCAGCGCGCCCTCAATAACGCTGTCGTCGAGCGACTTGCCATCCGCGCGCAGGTCGCGGATGAAGGCCACCATTACCAGTCCGTTCAGCACGGCGATGCCGGACAATGCGATGAAACCCACGGCGGCCGAGATAGAGAACGGAATGCCGCGCAGCAGGAGTGCCAGGATACCGCCCGTGAGTGCCAGCGGCACGCCGGAAAAAATAATGCCGGCATCGCGCAGCGAACCCAGCGCCATGACCAGCAGGCCGATGATAATAACCAGCGTCAACGGGACGACCACGGCCAGTCGCTGCGTGGCGGACTGCAGGTTCTGGTAAGTGCCACCGTACTCCACCCAGTAGCCCGCGGGGATATCCACCTGGCTGGCTACGGCCTGCTGTACTTCGCGAACGAACGAACCGAGATCCCGGTCGCGCACGTTGGCTGTCACCACGACCCGGCGCTTGCCGTTCTCGCGATTGACCTGGTTAAGCCCGCTGACCAGTTCGGTACTGGCCAGCTCACCGAGGGGCACGAAGTCGCCTCCGGGGAGGGTTACGGGCAGGTTAAGCAGGCTGTTTGGGTCGCTGCGCAGTTCTTCCGCGAGGCGCACCACAATGTCGACGCGCCGGTCGCCTTCGTAGAGCTGGCCCGCCACCGTGCCGCCCAGCACCGTAGCCACCATTTCCTGTACTTCGCCCAGCGTCAGCCCATAGCGGGCCAGCGCCTCCCGATCCGGGACGATAGTCAGTACCGGTAAACCGGTCGTCTGTTCCACGACGATATCAGCCGATCCCGGAACCGTCTGCAGTGCCTGCTCGATAGCGTTACCCAGCTCGATCAGGGTGTCGAAATCATCGCCAAACACTTTGATGGCGAGTTCGGCCCGCACGCCTGCGATTAATTCGTTGAAGCGCATTTGAATGGGCTGGATAAACTCGTAGTTGTTGCCGGGGATCGGGGTCACCAGTTCTTCAAGCTCTGCCACCACCTGATTCTTTGGCTTGTCCGGGTCGGGCCACTCGTCCCGCGGTTTCAGAATAATGAAATTATCCGCAACGCTGGGCGGAACCGCGTCGGTTGCCACCTCGGCCGTACCGATCTTGGCAAAAATATACTCCACCTCGGGCATATTCTTGATCTCGGCTTCGAGCCGTTCCTGCATGCCTACGGCCTGCTCGAGCGAAGTGCCGGGGATACGCAGCGCATGCATGGCAATATCGCCCTCGTCCAGATTGGGGACAAATTCCGACCCCAGCCGCGTTGCCAGCCAGCCGCAGACCACCACCAGCGCAACGGCGCCAGCCGCCACCGGCCCGCGGAAGCGCAGCGCGCCGCGCAGCACCGGTTCGTAAAGCGAGCGCGCGCCGCGCACCACGGCATTATCTTTTTCGACCACGGGCTCCTTAAACAGCAGCGCAATGCCAGCCGGCACCAGCGTGACCGACAGGACCATCGCGCTGATCAGGGCAATCACCACCGTGATGGCCATCGGGTGAAACATTTTCCCTTCGACCCCGGTCAGCGCGAAGATGGGTATGTAAACCGCCGTAATGATAAAGACGCCGAACAGGGCAGGGCGAATCACTTCCCGCGTCGCATCAAACACGACCGCCAGCCGCTCGTTGAGCGGCAGCCGTTGAGTTCCGGCCTCACTGAGCCGGCGTAAACAGTTCTCGACGATAATGACCGCACCGTCAACGATCAGGCCGAAGTCGAGTGCGCCGAGGCTCATCAGGTTGGCGCTGACCCGGGTTTGCACCATGCCGGTAATAGTCATCAGCATCGCGACCGGGATGACGGCGGCGGTGAGCAGCGCGGCCCGGACATTACCGAGAAACACGAACAGCACGGCGATCACCAGCAGCGCGCCTTCGATGAGGTTGGTTTGCACGGTGCGCAGCGTTTTGTCGACGAGGTTGGTGCGGTCGTATACCGCGGTTGCGGTGATGCCGGCGGGCAGGGTGGTCTTGATCTGCTCAAGTCGCTCCGCGACGCCGTTTGCTACCGTACGACTGTTCGCGCCGGCGAGCATAAACACCGTACTCATCACCACTTCATGGCCGTTCTGTGTTGCTGCACCGGAGCGCAGTTCGCGGCCGACGCTCACGGTAGCAACATCGCGGATCTTGATCGGTATGCCGCCGCTGTTGTGAACAACGATAGCACCCAGTTGCTCCAGATCCGTCGCTTGTCCCGGCATGCGCATCAGCCACTGCGTGCCGTTGTACTCGATAAACCCGGCGCCCTGGTTGGCGTTGTTCAGGGTCAGCGCCGCGCGCACATCGGCCATGCTCAGACCGTATGCCAGCAGCTTCTGCGGATCCGGCGCGATCAGTATCTCTTTTTTGTAGCCGCCGATCGGATTGACTTCGACGACGCCGGGGACACGCAGCAGCTGCGGCCGGATGATCCAGTCATGCACCGAGCGCAAGTCCGTGGTGGTGACCGCCGTGCCATCCGGGTTTCGCGCCCCCGGCTCTGCATCCACCGTAAACATGAAGATTTCGCCCAGCCCGGTCGCGATTGGTCCGAGCACCGGTTCCAGCCCGGCCGGGAGCGATGCTTTGGCGGCATTCATGCGTTCCGCCACCTGCTGGCGCGCGAAGTAGATATCGGTGCCTTCCTCGAACACTACGACGATCTGCGACAGGCTATAGCGCGACAGCGACCGGGTGTAGGAGAGACGCGGCATCCCCGCCATCGCGGTTTCCAGCGGGAAGGTAACCCGCTGCTCGACCTCTAGCGGCGTATAGCCTGGCGCTTCGGTATTGATAACCACCTGGATGTTGGTGATGTCCGGCACGGCATCGATCGGCAGGCGCGTGTAATTCCAGACACCGAGGCCGGCCACCAGCAGCACAGCAATAACCACCAGCCAGCGATTGCTTAGCGAGAATTTGAGTATTGATTCGAGCATGCTGCAACCTCAGTGATCGTGCGCTGCGCCGGACTTCTCGATGTCCGCCTTAATCAGGTAACTGTTGCCGGACACATAGCGGGTGCCGGGTTCAAGCCCGCCCAGCACTTCAGCGAAATTCTCGTCCTCGCGGCCCAGTTCAAGTAACTTAACTTCATACTCGTCGCCGATTTGCGCGTACACCACGGTATAGTCACGAAAACTTTGCAGGCCGCTCCGCTTCACCGCGAGCGGGACCTCGTGGCGCGCTACCTCAATCTCGCCGCTCACAGTGATGCCAGGTACCAGCAACCCATCCGGGTTATCGAGGACCGCGTGCGCCAGCACCGACTGGTTCGGCTGGGCAATGCGGTTGATCCGGCTGATTTCGCCTGCGTAGCGTTCTCCGCCCAGCGTAACGATGTCCACCGGCATGCCGATAGCCACGCGCGCCCGCTGCGACGGAAACACGGCGAGCTCAGCCCACACGGTACTGGTGTCGACGATTTCGAACAGCACGCGGCCGTCGGTCTGCTCGCCCGGATTGGCGTTGCGCACGGCTACGATGCCATCAATCGGCGCGCGCAGCGTGTAGGGCTTCAGGCTTTCGTTGCTTTCTATGCTGGCCAGAGCGTCGCCTTTGCTGACCCGGTCCGTCGCCGAAACACTGACGCTGCGAATGGTGCCGTCAAACCGCGCGGTGACCGCGCGCTGGCGCTCGCGGTTGGGTTCGACGCGCCCGTACACCTCGATAACGTTGCGCAAGGTGGCAGGGCCCGCTATCGAGGTTTCGACGCCCATCGCGGCGGCGATATCGGCTGCGATCCGGGTGCGTCCCTCGAAGCTCTCGAAGGCCCATTCATGGCGGGCACCGTTGTGCTCAGCAGTGACCTTCACGGCATACGAATGAGGTTCATAGATGACCCGATCGCCGCGCAGGTACTCGCCGTCGGGCGCAAAATTGACTGTCTCGATGTTGCCGCCGAAGCGCGTCAGCTCGACCGTCAGCTCCACCTCGCGGGGTGGCACCGGTACACCACCACGAGTCACCCAGGCGTGAAATTCCGGCGGTACATCCACCTCATACAGGGCCAGTTCGACACTGAAGTCGCCATCCTCAAGCAGACGACCCTTGTGGGGGCCCTTGGGCGCTTCCGGCTCCGCCGCCTCGCCGTGCGTACCGCCTTGTGAACCCGGCGCCGAATCGGCGCCGCAGCCCGCAACCACCAGCAGCGCCGCGACCAGCAGCAGTCCAAAAATTCTGTTGCTCATATGCTTACCCGTTAACTTCATAGTGCCGCTGCAGCCGGCACCACGTTGGTGCCCGTCAGGCGTTCAATTTCAATAACAAAAAGGTGGGCGTTAATACTGGCATCGACCAGCTCCATTCGCGCCGCCAGTACTTCGTTCTGCACTGTCCGCAGTTCCATGTACGCGTAGCGACCGGCTTCGTAGGCGCGCTGGGTGTCGCGCAAGGCGCTTTCGACGCGCGGCAGAATGGTGTCGCGCAGCAGCTCGACGCGGTGCAGGCTGTGCTGGAGTTCCTGGTACATGGCGAACAGCTGCGTCTCAATCTGCAGCCGCATGGCCTCCTGGTCGGCGGCCGCCATCGCGAGGCGCGCGCGCGCAGCGGCTACCTGGCCCTGATTGAAGTTTTTGTTTGTTATCGGGATGACGATATCGGCAACAAAAGCCTGGTCGTTCGTTTGCTCAAGGCGACGCACCGAAGCCGCCAGCTGCCAGTTTGGCCGCGTTTGCGCTTCCGCCAGTCGCACTTCGGCCTGCCGTAATCGCTGTTCGCTTAAGTACCGCGCGATGTCGGGATTCTGGTCGACCCGGGCCAGCAGTGCTTCATACGGCTCGGGTTTCGGCAGCATCGCGATGTCGCCACTCACCTGCATGAAATCGATCTCGCGCGCGCCCCACTGGGCTGCCAGCTGGCGCTTTGCCGTGGCCAGCATGTGCTCATAGTCTTCCCGCTGCAGTTCGATATGCGCCTGTTCAGCTTCCGCACGCGCCAGATCCGCCGCCGGGCTGCGACCTGCCTCGACCCGCTCCGCGACGGCCACAGCGGTTGCGCTGGCCGCCGCTACGGCCGCATCGACCTGCTGCAGGCGCTCCTGCATGCCCAGCGCTTCAATAAACAGCCGCGCCGTCACCGCCGCCGCATCCAGCCGGCGAATCTCCACGTCGGCCTCGAGCGCCGACAAGCTGCTGCGGGCTGCGTCGATCCGGCGCTCGCGCTTACCGCGCTCCAGAGTCCAGAACAAAGTGAGCGTGGTCTCCGCACTCTGAGCGCCCGAAAAATCACCGGACCCAAGGACGTTCTCCACCATGAGCCCTACCTGCACTGAGGGCTTCTGGCCTGACTGCAAAATGACGCCTTCCTGAGCCTCGAGGCTATAGCCCATCGCGACGAGCTCCGGATTGCGCTCCAGAGTGCGTTCGACCGCGGTGTTAAGGTCAAGGATCGCGCTGTGACTGGCTGCCTGAGCCGCGCCCGCGGCGACTGCTACTGCAGCCGAGCAAACCGCATAGATAATGGCCCTGAAAGGGCGTCGTCCGGTCATAGAGAGTTTCCCGCTGGGCGCTGCTACGAGCGCCGATAGATACCTGTCAGCCAAACCGCGGGCGCTGCAGCGCCACGCTGTCTGGTTGTTCACACGTGCTAGCCGGAGGCGGGCGGCGCCCGCAGGGGAGGTCGCCAGCGCAGCGGGCCGGCGGCTAAAGGCGGCCGTGGCGGTTCCGCAACCGCTGCGAACCACACCCACAGTGTGATCAGGATGCCGGCCACTGCGGCCGGCAGCGCTGCTACCAGCTTTGACCACAGCAAAATAAGCTGCAACAACGAAACGCCGCTGTCGTCGGCGTGATCGTGGTGGTCATTGTGTACATCGTGCACATGCATCGCATGCGCGCCGCCGTCCGGATCGGCGCTGTGCAGGTGGGCGCCGCTGATCTGCAGCGCCAGCATCGCGATCAGCGCCACAACGGCCAGCTGTACAAAGCCCGGTTTCATAGCGCAACTATACAACGACGCAGTGCTTCGGTATACGTCGGCGGAATTTGCGTGAACTGGCTCACACAGCGGCGAAAATCAGGCGATTTCGGGCCGTTGCCCGTTTTCGCGCGCTGCCTAAGCGGGTATGATCTCGTCGCCTGGATACTCACAGCGGCAGGCTGCCAGGCAGCAGCCATCGCGCCGGTCTGGCCTTGCAGGGCAGCCCCGAATCACTAGCCTCCGCGTTGCCGCTAAGCCGGCCACGCCGGTTTTGAACCGCAACAAAAAACGAGAAAATACATGAATATAGATAAGATTCCTGTCGGCAAGAATGCGCCTGAGGAAGTCAACGTCATTATCGAGGTGCCGCTCGGTGGGCAGCCCATCAAGTACGAGGTTGACAAGAAAAGCGGCGCGCTCATGGTCGACCGCTTTCTGTATACCGCCATGCATTACCCCTGCAACTACGGATTTATTCCGAACACACTCTCCGATGACGGCGATCCGGTGGACGTTATGTTGTACACCACCCGGGCTCTCGTTCCGGGCGCCGTGGTGCCGGCGCGTCCGGTCGGCGTGCTGCTGATGGAAGACGAGGCGGGGATGGACGAAAAAAT
>JAZBOT010000120.1:0-4951 GCA_036351295.1 Gammaproteobacteria bacterium
GTTCGTTAGTCCTGATCGAGCTCGACGTTGATGCCGAGTGACCGGATCTCCTTAACCAGCACGTTGAAGGACTCCGGCATACCGGCTTCTATCTCGTGGGTACCGTCGACGATGTTCTTGTACATCTTGGTGCGGCCCTGCACATCGTCCGACTTGACCGTGAGCATCTCCTGCAGCGTGTGCGCAGCGCCGTAGGCCTCGAGCGCCCAGACCTCCATCTCGCCGAAACGCTGCCCGCCAAACTGCGCCTTGCCGCCCAGCGGCTGCTGGGTCACAAGGCTGTAGGGCCCCGTGGAGCGCGCGTGCATCTTGTCGTCAACCAAATGGTTGAGCTTCAACATGTACATGTAGCCCACGGTCACCGGGCGGTGGAAAGTCTCGCCGGTCCGGCCGTCGATCAGGTGGGTCTGTCCGCTCTCGGGCAAACCACCCAGCTTCAGCATCTTCTTGATTTCCGCCTCGTCAGCGCCATCGAACACCGGTGTCGCCATCGGCACACCGTTGCGCAAATTGCCGGCGAGCTCGGTCACCTCAGCATCGGAGAGGCTGTCGATATCCTCGGCCCGGCCACCCGATTTGTTGTAGATCTGATCAAGCAGGTCGCGCACCTTCGTGATCGAAGCCCCGGTATCAACCAGTTCCCCGAGCTTGCCGCCGACCGCTTTGGCGGCCCACCCGAGGTGCACCTCCAGAACCTGACCTACGTTCATGCGTGAAGGCACGCCGAGCGGGTTCAGGACGATGTCGACCGGCGTTCCATCAGGCAGGTACGGCATATCCTCAACCGGGACGATGGTCGAGATCACGCCCTTGTTGCCATGCCGGCCGGCCATTTTGTCGCCGGGCTGAATGCGCCGCTTAACGGCCAGGTAGACCTTGACCATTTTCAGCACACCCGGTGCGAGATCATCGCCCGCCGTGACCTTCTGCTTCTTCTCCTGAAAACGCTGCTCAAACTCCTGGCGCTGCGCCTTGAGTCGCTTGGCTGCATTTTCGAGGTCAGCGTTGGCGTCATCGTTGCGCAACCGAATCTCGAACCACTGCATGCGATCCAGTTCGTCAAGATAGCCCTTCGTGATCTTGCTACCCTTGGCCAGCTTGTTAGGACCACCGTCGCTGACCTTGTTGATCAGCATGCGCTCGACGCGCTCAAAGATATCGTTCTCGAGGATGCGCAGCTGATCGTCCAGATCCTTGCGCACACTTTCGAGCTCAGCTTGCTCAATCGCCAGCGCACGGGAGTCTTTCTCGATGCCGTCGCGGGTGAACACGCGCACGTCGATCACCGTTCCGTCCATGCCGGGCGGCACGCGCAATGACGTATCTTTGACGTCCGACGCCTTCTCGCCAAAAATGGCCCTCAGCAGCTTCTCCTCCGGAGTCAGCTGCGTCTCGCCTTTCGGCGTGACCTTGCCCACGAGAATATCGCCCGCGTTGACCTCGGCGCCGATAAAAGCGATGCCGGCCTCATCGAGCTTGGCCAGTGCTGAATCGCCCACGTTCGGGATGTCTGCGCTGATTTCTTCCGGACCGAGTTTGGTATCACGGGCAACAGCGGTGAGTTCCTCGATATGGATCGTCGTGAAGCGGTCCTCTTCGACCAGCCGCTCGGAGATCAGAATCGAGTCCTCAAAGTTGTAGCCATTCCACGGCATGAAGGCGACCAGCAGGTTCTGCCCCAGCGCGAGCTCGCCCATGCTGGTCGAGGCACCATCGGCCAGTACGTCGCCGCGGGCAATCTGATCGCCGGCCTTAACCAGCGGCCGCTGGTTCATGCAGGTGTTCTGATTGGAGCGCGTGTACTTGATCAGGTTGTAGATATCCACACCGGGCTCAACAGCCGTCGTCTCGTCATCATTGACCCGCACCACGATACGGCCGGCATCGACGGAATCGACCATGCCACCGCGGCGCGCAACGACGGTTACACCGGAGTCGATAGCCACCTTGGACTCCATGCCGGTGCCCACCAGCGGCGTATCGGCGCGCAGGGTTGGGACCGCCTGCCGCTGCATGTTGGCGCCCATCAGCGCGCGGTTGGCATCGTCATGCTCAAGGAACGGCACCAGCGAAGCGGCAACGGACACCGTCTGCACCGGCGAGACATCCATGTAGCTGATCGCCTCACGCGGCATCAGCGTGAACTCGTTGTTGTAGCGCACCGACACCAGTTCTTCTTTAAGCACGCCTTTGGCGTCTGTTTCGGCGCTCGCCTGGGCGATAACGTACTGCCCCTCCTCGATGGCCGAGAGGTACTCGATCTCATCGGTCACCTTACCGTCAACGACCTTGCGATACGGGGTTTCGAGGAAACCGTAGTCGTTGGTGCGCGCATACGTCGCCAGCGAATTGATCAGACCGATATTCGGGCCCTCAGGCGTCTCAATCGGACACACCCGGCCGTAGTGCGTCGGGTGCACGTCACGGACTTCGAATCCGGCCCGTTCGCGCGTCAGGCCGCCCGGACCCAACGCCGATACGCGGCGCTTGTGGGTAACTTCCGACAGCGGGTTGTTCTGATCCATAAACTGCGACAGCTGGCTGGAACCGAAAAACTCCTTGACCGCAGCAGCCACCGGTTTGGCGTTGATCATCTCCTGGGGCATCAAGCCTTCTGAGTCGGCCAGCGTCAGGCGCTCTTTTACCGCCCGCTCGACGCGGACCAAGCCCACGCGGAAGGCGTTTTCGGCCATCTCGCCCACGCTGCGCACACGCCGGTTACCCAGATGGTCGATATCGTCCACGGTGCCCTTGCCGTTGCGGATGTTCATCAGCTCCTGCAGGACCATGATGATGTCGGTCTGATCCAGGACCCCGGAACCTTCCCCGTCAGGCCGCTGCACACGCCGGTTGAACTTCATCCGGCCCACATCCGACAAGTCGTAGCGCTCGGGATTAAAGAACAGATTGGCGAACAGGTTCTCAGCTGCATCCTTGGTAGGCGGCTCGCCCGGGCGCATCATGCGGTAGATTTCCACCAGCGCCTCGAGCTGCGTCGAGCTGGGATCGATCCGCAGGGTGTTGGAAATATACGGGCCTTCGTCCAGATCATTGACGTACAGCGTCTGAATCTGCTCGACGCCGCACTCGATCAGCGTGTCGATCAACTCGGCCGTGAGCTCGTCATTGGCGGCAGCGAGCACCTCGCCGGTTTCGGCGTCGATAATATCGTGCGCCAGAATCTTGCCCGCGATGTACTCCTTAGGCACTTCGAGGCGCTCTGCGCCCGACTTCTCGAGCTCCTTGACGTGACGCGCCGTGATGCGGCGACCCTCTTCGACGATGACCTTGCGGCCCACCTTGATGTCGAAGGTGGCGTTGTCGCCGCGCAGACGCGACGGCACCAGGCTCATCTCGACCTTCGAGCCGCTGAAGAAGAAATCGGTCTTCTCGAAAAAGATATCGAGCATCTCGTCATTTTCGAGGCCGAGCGCACGGAGGAAGATCGTGACGGGAAGCTTGCGGCGGCGATCGATACGCACGAACACGCTGTCCTTGGGGTCAAACTCAAAATCGAGCCACGAACCGCGATAGGGAATGACGCGAGCCGAAAACAGCAGTTTGCCGGACGAGTGCGACTTGCCCTTGTCATGGTCAAAGAACACACCTGGCGAGCGGTGCAGCTGCGAGACGATAACCCGTTCTGTCCCGTTAATTACGAAGGTGCCGTTTTCGGTCATCAGCGGCATTTCGCCGAGGTAGACTTCCTGCTCACGCACTTCTTTTACTGGCTTCTTGCTGCCCGGCGCATCCTTGTCATAAATGACCAGCCGCACCTGAACCCGCAGCGGAGCCGCAAAAGTCAGACCGCGAACCTGACACTCCTTGACGTCAAAAACCGGTGTGCCGAGCTCGTAGCTGACATACTCCAGAGCTGCGGTGCCTGAGTAACTGACAATCGGAAAGACGCTCTTGAAAGCCGCGTTCAGCCCCACGTCGCGGCGCTGCTCCGGCGCCGCCTCAGTCTGCAGAAACTTGCGATAGGAATCTATTTGGATGGCGAGCAGGTACGGCGCCTCAAGGACGCTGGAGCTCTTGCCAAAACTCTTACGGATTCGTTTCTTCTCGGTAAAGGAATATGCCATTTAGTCAGCACCTCTGCGCGGTTAAGCCCGCGACTTCAAAAACGCAAAACACGCGGGTACGGGAAGCTCTCGCTGCCCGTACCGCGTGGCTGTTCACCTGCGCGGCTGCCGTGTTTGCAGAAACGGCAAGCCGATGATCAGACTTACTTGAGCTCAACAGATGCGCCGGCTTCTTCCAGCTGCTTCTTCATGGTCTCGGCTTCGTCCTTGCCCGCTGCTTCCTTAAGGGTTGAAGGCGTGCCTTCAACTGCGTCCTTCGCTTCCTTCAGGCCCAGACCGGTGATTGCACGGACAGCCTTAATGACGGCGACCTTGTTCTCGCCAAAACCGGTCAGCACGACGTCAAACTCGGTCTTTTCTTCTGCGGCTTCCGCAGCGCCGCCCGCAGCGCCTGCAGCGGCAACGGCCACCGGAGCAGCCGCGGATACGCCCCAATCTTCTTCGAGTTCGTTGATAAGCTCAACGAGCTCCATGACCGGCATCTCGCCGAGTGCTTTCTTGATGTCTTCACGTGAAACGGACATTTTGTATCTCCTGATAATGTATTTTCGTTACCGAATACTGAGCAACAACGCAGCCGCGACTAAGCGGCCTGCTGTTTATCTTTGTAGGCCGCAAGCAAGCGAACAAACTTGGCCTGTGGCTCGGCAATGGTGCGAACAAACTTGCTCGCCGGCGCCTGCAGCAGACCGAGCAACTGTGCTCTGGCCTGATCCAGTGTCGGCAGTTTGGCAAGCCTCTCGAGATCGCTGGCAGGGTATGCCGCGCCACCGATGGCTACCGCCTGGGTGACGAGACGCTCACAGCCCTTGGCGAAATCCTTGACAACCCGGGCGGCCGCGCCCGGATCCTCGGTGGAAAACGCA
>JAZBOT010000121.1:0-5196 GCA_036351295.1 Gammaproteobacteria bacterium
CCCGCCGGGCATTTGATCGTCGTGTGCGGTTCCTTTACTGTCGTGGGCCCCGCGCTGAGCTGGCTCGGCTTATACTGACAGGGAAGGGTGGAGTTGCCATGGACAGGGCACTAACAGAGCGCTTGATCGGTGCCGCGATTCTTATCACGGTCGTGGTGCTGCTGGCACCTGCGCTACTGGACGGCGGCCCGCAAAACAGCGCGCCGCTGGCCCGCGATGGCGGCGCGGACAGGACAGCGGAAACCAAAGTGGTGGTCCTCAAAACTCCGCAGCCGGTCGCCCCGGTGCCGGTGACGCCCGGGCCCGCCAGTCCGGCGGATGTTGCCCCCGCGGCGGGCAGTTCCCGCCCCGCTGCTGATCGCTCCCAGCAGGCTGACCGGCCGGCCAAGCCGGCGCCAGCTGCGCCTCCGACCGGGTTCGCGGTGCAGCTCGGGAGCTTTGCCGAACGTCCCAACGCCGAGCGGTATGCGGCTCAGGTAAGCGCCGAAGGTTTCGCTGTGTTCGTGATCCGTGCCGCAACGGATAATCTGCAGGTCTACCGGGTATATGCGGGCCCGGAGGGCAGTCGCGAGCAGGCCGGCGAGTTGGCGGAACGACTGCAGCGCAAAGGCCACAGCGTGATGATAGTGGAGCTGGACAACAAACGTGGGTAGTGACCTGATTTTGTTTGACTATGCGTTGCTGGCCATCATTGCCATTTCTACCATCATCAGCTTATTCAGGGGCTTCTTCAGAGAGGCGCTGTCACTGGCAACCTGGGCGCTCGGGGTCTGGTGTGCATGGCGTCTCGGGCCGCAGATGGCGCATCTGCTCGAGGCCTGGATCACGCCGCCACTGGTGCGGTTGTGGGTGGCGCGCGCGTTAGTGCTGATCGCTGTGCTGATTGCCGGCGGGTTGGTCGGCGCGCTGTTGCAGCTCATTCTGCATTCGACCGGTCTGAGTGGCACGGACCGGGCGGTCGGGATGGTATTTGGCTGCGCGCGCGGCGCGCTGCTGGTTGGCATCCTGCTCGTGGTCATGCAGGCTGCGGATTTTGACCAGACTGAGTGGTGGCCGCGGTCGGTGCTGATTCCTTATTTTGATCCTGTAACTGATATCATTCGCCACGCTGCCGAGGATGGCCTCGAGCTGTTGGACGAGTTGGACGCCGGTGACGCAACAGCGGGCCCGGCGGGCCCGGTTGCCTTCTGCAATGAAACCATTTGGGGTTGAGAAAAGACCAGTGTGCGGCATAGTTGGAATCGTCAGCAATAAACCGGTAAACCAGCGGATTTACGATGCGCTGATTGTCTTGCAGCATCGCGGGCAGGATGCAGCGGGCATCATGACCGATGACTCCGGCACCCTGTGTCAGCGCAAGGACAACGGCCTGGTGCAGGATGTTTTTCAGCGCAAGCATATGCTGCGGCTGATGGGCAACATGGGTATCGGGCATGTCCGCTACCCGACGGCCGGGCGGTCGTCGGTAGCAGAGGCGCAGCCGTTCTACGTCAACTCGCCGTACGGGATCTGTCTTGGTCACAACGGCAATCTCACGAATACGGAAGAGCTGCAGGAACTCCTCACCCGGCAGGATCGTCGTCATCTCAACACCGGCTCCGACACTGAGGCGCTGCTGAATGTGCTCGCCCACGAGCTGCAAAATGTGAACGCGCCCGAATTAACGCCGGAGGCTGTATTTACCGCCGTTGCGGGCGTGCATCGACGCTGCCGCGGCGGTTATGCCGTTACCGCGATGATCATCGGTCAGGGCATCCTGGCGTTTCGCGACACTCACGGTATCCGGCCGCTGGTGCTGGGTCGCCGTGAGGCCAACGGCTTTGTTGAGCACATGGTGGCCTCGGAGAGTGTCGCACTGGATGTGCTGGGCTTCGACCTCGTGCGCGACGTCGCTCCCGGTGAGGCCGTTTTTATTGAGCAGGACGGCACGCTGCACTCGCACCGCTACGATGGCGCGCACGCGCACACGCCGTGCGTATTCGAGTATGTGTATTTCGCGCGGCCCGACTCCATTATGGACGGCATTTCGGTTTATAAGTCGCGCGTGCGCATGGGCGAAAAGCTGGCTGAGAAAATACTGCGCGAGCGCCCCGACCACGACATCGATGTGGTTATCCCGATTCCCGATTCCAGCCGCACCAGCGCTTTGTCGGTGGCGCATTCTCTGGGCGTGAAATACCGTGAGGGCTTTATCAAGAACCGCTACATCGGCCGCACTTTCATCATGCCCGGGCAGGAGCAGCGCGAGAAGTCGGTGCGCCGCAAGCTCAACGCAATCGATCTCGAGTTTCGCGACAAGGTGGTACTGCTGGTGGATGACTCTATCGTCCGTGGCACTACCTCGCAGCAGATAATCGACATGGCGCGCGACGCCGGGGCCCGCAAAGTCTACTTCGCATCGGCGTCACCGCCGGTACGCTATCCGAACGTGTTCGGTATCGACATGCCGGCGGCGGCGGAACTCGTGGCGGCGGGTCGCAGTGAAGCGGAGGTGGCCGGTCTGATCGGAGCTGACTGGCTCGTCTATCAGGAACTCGACGATCTCATCAAGGCGGTGCAGTACGACAACGGCGCGATCAAGAGTTTTGATACTTCCTGTTTCTCCGGCGAGTACGTGACGGGTGACGTCACCGGCGAATACCTGCGGCACATCGAGTCGTTGCGTTCCGATCAGGCCAAGAACGATATTGAGAAGGCGCGCCGCCAGCGGCGCAGTGCCTCCGGCACAGGTTCACCCGGGTCGAGCGCTGGCGCGGCCTGAGCACGTCGTCCCATGGCCCTGAAAGTGTTGGTCGTTGACGCAAGTCCGGACTATCGGGCGTTGCTCACCCAGCATATCGGGGTGCGCTGGCGGGATGCACGGGTGACCGAATACGACCCGCTGCGCTCCGGGCGGTTTTCCGATGATTTTGCGGGGGCCAGTTATGACCTGGTGGTGCTCGGTCATCCGCTGGGCGAAGACAGCGGGCTGGAGTGGCTGGCGCAGTTTCGGCAGGTCAAGGGGTTCCCGCCCGTCGTGATGTTGGGAGACGGGGAAGAGCGCGGAATTGTGCGCGCCATCAAGCTGGGTGCAGCTGACTACCTGTCGCGGTCACGGCTCACCCACAAGAACCTGATCGCGGTGCTCGAAGAGGCGCTGGAGGGTCTCGACAAGTCGAGTGAGCCCAGCCAGATGCCGGCGGACGAACTCGATGTGCCGGGGCTGCGGGGTTACGCCATTCAGCGGTGTATTTCGGGGGGCGAAATCTCGTCTGTGTACCTGGCGAAGGTTATCGCTACCGGGCGCTCCGTGGTCCTCAAGGTGCTGCGCCAGGTACCGGATTTCGGTGGCGCCGACACGGCCCTCGAGCGTTTTCTAAGCGAGTTCGAGCTTATCGGCCAGCTCGATCACCCCAACGTCGTGCGGATTTTCGACCTGGGGATCGCGGATAACCATGCCTACATTGCGATGGAGTACTGCAGTCGCGGCAGCCTGAAGCGGCGTATTCGGCAGGGCATGACAGCTGCAGACGCCGAACGCAGCATGCGCGATATCGCTGATGCGCTCGGCGCCATTCATAAAGTCGGGATACTGCACCGTGACCTCAAGCCGACCAACGTGCTGTTTCGGGAAGATGACAGTCTCGCCGTCATTGATTTTGGTCTGGCAAAGCAGGCTCACTTGCGCGCCGAGTTGACCGGTACCGGCGAGATCTTTGGCACGCCTTACTACATGAGCCCCGAGCAGGGGCACGGGGAGCCGCTCGATATGCGTTCAGATATTTATAGCCTCGGTGTGATCTTCTTTGAGATGCTAACCGGCCAGAAACCCTTTGAGGGCGACACTGCAATGGCGGTTATCCTGAAGCACGCGCGTGAGCCTGTGCCGCGCCTGCCGGAGCGGCTGGCGGCCTATCAGCCGGCGATTGACAAGATGTTGGCCAAGCGGCCGGGGCACCGGTTTCAGTCGGCTGCAGAACTGCTGGAGTGGCGACCGGCAACCGTTTAGCTGCAGCGCAGCCGGCGTTCAGGCTGCCGCGAACGCCAGCCTTTCGGTGCGCCGTCCCGTCGCGTCCCAGCTCAGCACCGGGCCATCCTTATACCAGTCGCCCAGCACGATGCGGAGCGCTGGCTGGCCATCGACAGTAAACTTGTGCTCCGCCGGCCGATGCGTGTGACCGTGCAGCAGCGTTGTCAGCCGGTGGCGGCGCAGCAGCTCCTCGACCGCGTCCTGGTTGACGTCCATGACAGCCGGCGGTTTGGTCTGCACGGCCTGCTGACTGGAACGGCGGGCTCCGGCCACGATACGCCGGCGCGCCGCGAAGGGCAGGCGCCGAAACCAGGCGATTAGCCGCGGGTTGCGCGCAATCCGCCGAAACCGCTGGTAGGCGTGGTCATCGGTGCACAGCGCGTCGCCGTGACTGATGATCAGGGACGTACCGGCTACTTCAATCAGGGTCGGATCCGGCAGCAGAGTCAGCCCCGCCGCGCCGGTAAAACCCGGCCCCAGCAGAAAATCACGATTGCCCGGCATGAAGAAGCAGGGGTGTCCGGCAGCGGTGTAGTTGCCGAGCGCGGCACGCACCCGTGCATGATGTTCGTCCGGGTCATCGTCGCCTATCCAGGCTTCGAACAGGTCGCCCAGGATGTAGAGTCGCTCTGCCTCGCGCGCCGGACCCTGCAGAAAATCGCAGAAAGCGGCGGTCGCCGCCGGGCGCGCGGCATCAAGGTGCAGGTCGGCAACGAACAGCGTCCGCGGGGGCGTCACGCGGCCTAGTCGCCGGCCGCCGCCGCGGGGTCGCCGTCAGCCACGCGTTGCATGCTGAGTATCACGATCTGCTCAGCAGGCACATCCTTCGCCAGCGCCGGGATCGGGCCTTTGGTTGTCGCGCGGCCGGCCATCTCATCAATGATCTCAATGCCCTCAACCACCTGGCCAAACACCGCGTAGCCCCAGCGGGTAATGCGCGGGTCCAGCGCCGGGTTATCGCGAAGATTGATAAAGAACTGCGAATCCGCTGAGTGCGGCTCGCCCGTGCGGGCCATGCCCACAAACCCCCGCCGGTTGGTCAGCCCGTTGCCCGACTCGTTGGGTATCTGGGTACGGGTTTCTTTCAGCTTGTAGTCAACATCGTAGCCGCCACCCTGAACGACAAAGTTCTCAATCACGCGATGGAAAATGGTGTTGTCGTAGAACCCGCTTTTAACGTAGTCGAG
>JAZBOT010000122.1:0-10171 GCA_036351295.1 Gammaproteobacteria bacterium
AAATACGCAGCGGCCTGCGTTTCGGCTTTTACCAAGGCGCGCGTAACAGCGACAGTCCGCTGCTCACCCGCGATACGACCAATGCTTTTTTTGTCGCGTTCCTGTGGAAATTCTGGGAGAGCGATGCGCGCGCCACCGAAGATTTCTGACCCGCCACGCTCAGGCCGGCGTTAACGGCAGCTCATCGGTGGCGGCACGAGCCCGCCGCGCGGGTAGCGCCGGCGCCATCCGCTCCAGCATCTGCGCGGCCGTGGCCCGGTAGGTGGTCAGCTTGCCGCCGAACAGGCTGATCATGCGCGGTTTGTCGGGCCGGTCCGGGTGAAAGACCGCCTCCCGCGAGCGGCTGAAGGCCCGACCGGTGCCGGCGGGCAGGACCCGCAGACCGGTCCAGGAGTCGAGCAGATCCACCGTACCGACGGCGGCCAGCGCCGGGAAATAATGGCTTGCCACATCCAGCAGGTATTGCTGTTCCGCCGGCAGCGGCTTCGCGGCGCCGGGATCGCCCGCATACGGCGTTTCGGTGGTACCGATGATCAGGCGTCCGCTGCGCGGCATCACAAACACGGCGCGGCCGTCATCCGGGCTTTCGACGTAGTAGAAATCGCCGCCGGGACGGTCCGCAGCGACCTCGATATGAGTCCCCTGCACCAGGTCGGCCTGCAGCGGCGGGACAGCGGGTGTCACGGTGTCCATAACGCGACCGACCCAGGGCCCGGCCGCATTGATCACAATCCGCGCGCGGCAGGTCAGTTCAGCGCCGCTCCACCGATAGTGGACATGCGCCCCTGAGTCGGTCAGGTCGATTGCCGTCACGCGAGCGGGCACCACCAGCTCAGCGCCCAGCGATTCGGCCGAGCGCATCACGGCGCGCGTCAGCGCCGCATCGTCGGTGCGCGCATCGGTATAGCGGAACACCGCGCGCAAACCCTCGGTACGGAGACCGTCGGCGGACCAGTCACGGCGCGCCAGCGCGGTGAAGCGGGCCTCCGGGCGCCGCCCGCTCAGCCAGTAGTACAGCAGCAGGCCGGCGCGGAGCGTCAGCGGTCCGCGGCGCCCGCCGGCATACAGCGGTACCCGAAAATGCTGCAGCTGCACCAGCTCGGGGGCCAGCCGCAGCAGCAAGGCGCGCTCGCGCAAACTCTCCCGCACGAGGCTGAACTGAAATGTCTCGAGGTAGCGCAGACCGCCGTGCACCAGCTTGCTGGATTTACTTGAGGTCCCTGCGGCGAGGCCGGTCTGCTCCAGCACCAGCACGCTGTAGCCGGCCGCCGCAGCGGCCTGGGCAACCCCACAGCCGTTGATACCCGCACCCACGACGACCACGTCATACTCACGCACTACGGGTGGCCCGCCGCAAACCGATTTGAATCCATCTGGCGAACGGCGCGGAATACTCTGACACTATTCACCCCACTGCTCGCAACCACTTTCAGGAAGAGACCCGATGTATATCAATTTTTGGTACCCCGTCTGCACCAGCGCTGAACTTGAAGATAAACCACTTCGCGTCACCCTGCTAACGCTGCGCTTTGCGGCGTTTCGTGATTCGGCAGGGGTCGCGCACGTGGTGAGTGACACCTGCATCCACCGCGGCGGTTCACTGAGCAAAGGCTGGGTGCAGGGCGACAACATTGTCTGTCCGTATCACGGCTGGCAATACTCGGGCGCAGGCCGCTGCGCAAAAATACCATCACAGAAAACCGGCAGTCCGCCGGCGCGCGCTAAAGTCGACAGTTACCCGGTCGAAGAACGCTACGGCATTGTCTTCGCGTTTCTTGGCGACCTGCCTGAAAGCGAGCGTCCGGCCATGTTCGAAATACCCGAAGTCGGTCAGGAAGGCTGGCGCGCCAGCATACCGGCAACGCGGGTGGTGAAATGCTACTACGAGCGGTCGATAGAGAATGGCCTCGACCCCATGCACAACGAGTTCGTGCACCCGTCACAGGGCCTGCCAAAGATGCGCGAAGAGACTGTGAAAATCACCGAAAACGAGTGGGGCACGCACTTTATTGCGGCCTTCGGTGAGCAGACGGCCAAGCCCGAAGGTGAGAAAGAGATTGAATCTGACCCCAATACGCTGCGTGCCGGCTCGCTGTACCACGGGCCGAACATCCTGGTGACGGACATCCATTTCGACGCGACCAGCGCGTTTCTGCAGTACGCGTTCGAGGCGCCGATTGACGAGGAGCACACCCGCATCTACCTGGTCAACTTGCGTAATTGCATGATGGACCCCAAGCTGGACGAGCGTGTGATCGATATCAACAACAAGGTTGCCGACGAGGATCAGGTGATTCTGGAAGATCTCTGGCCGATGCGCACGCCCGACACGATGAACCGCGAGCTGCTGACAACCGGCGACGAAATCGTGGTGCGCTACCGCAAACACCTGAAGGAGTGGGACGCGCGCGGCTGGCGTATTGATGCGCGGCAACTGCGGCACAACTTCGGCGACGTGGCCTATGCCATCCCCAGCCCGGAACGACGCAACAGCGGCAACTGGGTGCTGGAGACGGTTCCGCTGCTGGCCCCCTAGAGCCGCGGCCGCCGGCTAACGCCGGCGGCCGACGCTTTTTGCTGTGACGCAACAAAAAGCGAAAAAAACGAATCCGGCGACGCGTTCTGCCGAATACATGTTTACTTGGTCACTGCTAACGGGAGACACACCGCCGCTCTACCGGCCGCAGGCCGGCAACCGGGGGTTCCAGACATGGCTGTATTGCAACGAGTAAGGTCAGCATTGTTCAGCAATAAACCGCTGATCATCATTATTTTCGGGTTTGCGGTGGCGGTCGCGCTGGTGATGACCCGACCCAAGGAAGCGCGCAGCGTTGCGAGCGAGAAAGCCTGGAGCGTCGAAACGCTGCCGGTGCAGCGCGCCTCGCTGAGTCCGGCGCTGGAGCTGTTTGGCTCGGTGCTCTCGCCGCAGGATGCGCAGCTCAGCTCGGGCCTGGACGGTGAAGTCATGGAACTGCTGGTGCTCGACGGCCAGGCGGTGGAAGCGGGCCAGACGCTGCTGCGGCTCGACGGGCGCGATGCCCGGCTGACGCTGGCTGAACGGGAAGCCGAGCTGAAGGACCTCGACGCCCAGCTACGGCTCACCCGAACCCGCCTGAAGCGCAACCGGCAAGCGCTGGAGCGGGAGCAGGAACTGCTGGTCATCACCCAGAGTAAGGCGGCCCGCGCACAGGAGCTGTTCAAAGACCGGCTGATTTCTGAGTCGGATGTGGAGACCACCTCCGAAAACCTCAAGCGGCAGGAGCTGGCGGTCAGCGCCAGCGAGCTGGATGTCCAGGAAAACCGGCTGAACATCGAGCAGCTGGAGGCTCAACTCTCCAGTGCCCGCGCGCAGCGGGACCGCGCGCAGCTCGATGTTGAACGCAGCGTCATCACCGCGCCCTTTCCCGGCGTGATTTCAGAATTGCAGGTGTCGGTCGGCGACCGTGTCCGGGACGGCGATCCGCTGATGCGGCTGCAGAACCCGGCGGCGATTGAAGTCCGCGCGCAGGTTCCCAGCCGCTACGCCGAAAGCATCAGCACCGGCCTCGCGCGGGACGGCGCGGTTCCGGCCCGCATCAATGTCGACGGGCGCCTGGTTAACGGCGCGGTCGTCAGGCTTTCCGGCCAGACCCGCGAAGGCAGCGGCGGGGTCGACAGTTTTATTCGGCTGGATGACAACGAGATCGGCCTGCGTCTGGGCGCCACCGTCAGGGTGTTGCTTGATCTGCCGCAGGTTGATGGCGTTATCGGGGTCCCGGCGGAAGCCCTGTACGGGCGTGACCGCATTTACCGGATCGTCGATGACCGCATGCAGATGGTTGCAGTCGAACGCGTAGGCGAACGGCTGCGGCAGGATGGCAAAACCGAAGTGATCGTGCGCAGCCCGGTTCTGCAGGACGGCGACCAGATTATCGTGACTAAGTTGTCCAACGCGGTGGACGGCCTGCTGGTCGCGCCCACTGCGGTAGACCCCACAGCCTTCGTCAACCGTCCGGCCGGTGACCCGGCCGCCACCGCGGCACCGAGCATCGCTGCCGCCAGCAGCGGGAGTTAGACCCTATGCGCAGCATCATTAACGCCTTCGTCCGGCACCCGGTTGCTCCGAACCTGGCCATGCTGGTCATGGTCGTGGCCGGCGTCTGGGCGCTGGGCCAGCTGACCCGACAGCTGCTGCCGACTTTCGGACTCAACTACGTCAACATTACCGTCGTCTGGTCAGGCGCTTCTGCTGAAGACGTGGAAGCACTCGTCACCCAGCCCATTGAGGATGAACTGCTGGGCCTGGACGAACTCAAGGGCATCGGCTCCGTGTCGCGTGACGGGTCGGCGCAACTGACGCTGGAATACCCGGATGATGCCGACATGGGGCGGGCTCTGGACCGCGTCAAGGAAAAAGTGGCGCAGATTCGCAACCTGCCGGCGACCTCGGAAGAACCCGTGATCGAGGCAGCGGCGCGCAGTGAGCCGGTGAGCAAACTCATCGTCAGCGGCTTGCCGCTGGAACAGTTGCGGCCGCTGGTGCGCAAGATTGAGCGCGACATTCGGGCTGCCGGGCTCACCCGGCTGGAAATTGCCGGGTTGCCCAAAGAAGAAATCGCAATTGAGGTGCCGAGCAATCGGCTGACCGAGCTGGGCGTGTCGTTGCGTGACATCGCGGATGCTATCCGTGCCTCCAGCGCCGACGTACCCGCCGGCACCGTCGGATCAACCGATGTCGGGCGCCAGCTGCGCAGCATGGACCAGCAGCGTTCGGTGACCGGCTTTGAAGACCTCGTGTTCGAGGCGGATGAGACCGGCAGGCTGCTGCGGCTCTCGGACATCGCCACCATCAGCCGCGAACCCCTGCCGGACCAGACCCGCATCTACTTCGATGGCAAACCGGCGGTGGAGATCCAGGTGCGCCGCTCTGACAGCGATGACGCCATCGACGTGGCGCAGCGCCTGTACGACTGGGCGGAGCGGACGCGGCCCACCCTGCCGCCGGATGTCGAGCTGACCTTTTACGACGAGGAGTGGCGGCTCGTTGACCAGCGCATCGACCTGATGGTCAGCAATGCCACCAGCGGCTTGCTGCTGGTGCTGGTCGCGCTGTTCATCTTCCTCAACGCACGGGTCGCCTTCTGGGTGGCCGTGGGCATTCCTGTGTCGGTGCTGGCCGCTTTAATGGCGCTGTATGTGCTGGGCGGTTCCATCAACATGATCGCGCTGTTCGCCATGATCATGACGCTCGGCATCATCGTCGATGACGCGATCGTCGTCGCCGAAGAAGCGGTGACGCTGTTTCAGAACGGTGCCGGGCCGCTGGCCGCCGCGCGCAACGCCGCGACCCGCATGTTTGCACCGGTGCTGGCAGCTTCGCTGACCACCATTGCCGCGTTTATGCCGTTGCTGACGCTGCAGGGCGTGGTCGGGTCGATTTTGTTCGCGATCCCGCTGATCGTCATCTGCGTGGTGATCGCTTCGCTGATTGAATGCTTCATTGTGCTGCCTGGTCACCTGCGCCACTCGCTGCAGGGTGTGGCCGAAAGCAAGCCGAATCCGCTGCGCCGCAAGTTTGAGGTGGGCTTCCACAACTTCAAGGAGAAACGCGTGCGGCCGCTGATGCAGTGGTCGATTGCCAATCGCGGCAGCACTGTGAGCATTGCCTTCGCCGGCATCATCGTGGTGCTGGGCCTACTGCTTGGCGGGCGGATCGGGTTTACCTTCTTCCCGCAGCCGGACGGCACCACCGTTATCGGTAACGCGCGTTTTCTGGCCGGTACCACGGCCGGACGGGTCGACGATTTCCTCCTCGAAGTCGAGCGCGTCGCTCGCGAAATCGAGGCTGAAAGTGGCGAGCAGCTGATTGACTTTGTGGTTAAGAAGCCCGGCAAGTTTGAAGGCAAAACCGAGTCCAGCAATGTCGGCCACGTGCTCGTCGAACTCATTTCGCCCGACAACCGGGAGATGGCCAACGACGAGTTTGTCAAAGAGTGGGAGGCCCGTGTCCCGCGCGTACCCGGCCTGGAAGAATTCATTGCCAGCACCAGCAGCGTAGGCCCGGGTGGCGCTGACATTCAGGTGAGCTTCACCGGAGCATCCGCGGATGTGCTGAAAGCGGCAGCTGAGGAGTTCAAGCTGGCGCTGGCCCGCTTCGATGGTGTCAGCGGCATCAGCGATGACACGACCTACGGCAAGGAGCAGCTCATTTTTGAGCTGACGCCCACCGGCAAGGCCATCGGCTTAACCAGTGAGGCGCTGGGCGCGCAGCTGCGGGCTGCTTTTGACGGCGAGCTGGTGCAGCTGTTCCAGGATTCCGGTGAAGAGATTGAAGTGCGTATCCGCCTGGCTGAAGGCGAGCGCGACACGCTGCGCGTGCTCGACGCGGTGCCGGTCATCGCGCCGTCCGGGGAGAGCTCGTCGCTCGCGAATGTGGCCAGCTTGTCCTACAAGTCAGGCTTCGACTCGCTACTGCACGCGGGCGGCCAGCTGGCTGTGACCGTCACGGCTTCGGTGGACCGCCGTGTCAACAACACCAATGCGCTGCGCGCCGTGCTCAAGCGCGACACACTGCCGGCGATTCAGCAGACCTATGGCGTCAGCTATGCCTTTGGCGGTGAAGCGGAAGACCAGCGCGAGGGCCTGAGCGGTATCGGTCTGGCGCTGCCGCTGGCGCTGCTGCTGATCTACATCATTCTGGCCTGGGTATTTGAGTCCTACTCATGGCCGCTGGTCGTGCTGGGGGTAATCCCGTTCGGCATCGTGGGTGCGCTGTTCGGTCACTGGCTGCTCGGCTTCGACCTGACCATGCTGTCAATTTTCGGCCTGTTTGGCATGTCCGGCATCGTCATCAACGACTCCATCATCCTGGTGGCCGTGTTCAAGGAACTGCGGGCCGAGGAAATGCCGCTGGAAGAAGCGGCCGTTGAGGCGGGCATGCGCCGGTTTCGCGCGGTGCTGCTCACCTCGCTGACCACCGTGCTGGGCATCACGCCGCTGCTGTTCGAAACGGCCCTGCAGGCGCAGTTCCTGAAGCCCATGATTATTTCATTGAGCTTTGGCCTGGTATTTGGCACGCTGATCGTGCTGTTCCTGCTGCCGACATTCCTGGTCAACATCGAGAATCTGAAGCAGCGGTTGCTGGCTATTCGCAGCCGGTTTCCGCGCGCCGCCTCGGTGCCGTTTGAATGGGATGCTCGGGTGATCGATCATGAACCTCGCCGCTGGACCTTCCGTGATCCGACATCCTCCCGGACCGGAGACGAAGCGCCTTAACCGCAGTAAGCTGTGCGCCAGATGCATACAAGGATGCGCTGAACATGATCAACCCGAACCCGACCGCCGCCCGCACTATTGAGGCGAGCGCCTCAGAGCTGGCCGACCTCGCCTGTACGCAGTTTCTGCAAACGCAGCGCGCGCCGGCGGGCATTGATATGCAGGACAGCTGGGCGCATCACTTCCGGCAGCGGGTACTCGAACTGTCTGCCGCCGTTGCGGCCGGCGAGCCGGCGCTGTTTACGGCCCGCGTGATGTGGTCGCGGCAGGCAATGAAAGCGCGCTATCAGGAATCGTTCGCCCTCGGCGACACGCTGCAGAGCCTGCGCGCCGTGCTCAGCTCGGAGCTGCCCCCGGACTCCCTGAGTGAGGCGCTGGCCTGCATCGACGAGGCGTTGGGCCAGTATGAAAAAGAACTACCGGAATTCAGCGTGTCGCTGCTGGACCCGGGCATCGCGACGCAGCGGCTTGCCCTGCTCTACCTGCAGTCGGCGCTTGAAGGCAACGTGCTGGAGGCCATGGAAACCATCTTCGATGCCATTGATGACGGCCTCGACCCGCGCGATGCCATCACCAAGGTGTTGCTGTTTGCGCAAATTGAAGTGGGGCACCTGTGGCACCTCGACCAGATCACCATCGCTGAGGAGCACCTGGTGACGACTACCACGCAGCGCGCCATGGCGGTGATTGCCGATCGCACCCAGCGCGCGCCCGACCGCGGCAAAACTGCCGTCTGCGCGGCCGTGGCCAGCAACCCGCACGATATTGGTATTCGCGCGATCGCCTACCTGCTGGAGATGGACGGCTGGCGAGTTGTCTTCCTGGGCCCCGATGTCCCGCGCAACGACCTGCCCGCGGCAGTCCACTTTTTTGACGCCGACATAGCGCTGCTGTCCATGGCGCTGAGTTCACAGCTGTCGCGGCTGCAGGAAAGCATTGCGGCCATTCGCCAGAGCTGCGGCGAACATATTCGCATCATGGTCGGCGGCAATGCGTTCCGCGATGCGCCCGATATCTGGCAGCGTATTGGTGCCGACGGCTTTGCGCAGTCCGCTGAAGAAGCCCTGCGCATGGCGGTTCAGCTCACCGTCGACAAGCGGCATCACTAACCGCAGGACACGATGAAAGTACCTGATTTTCTGTTCGTCATTATAAATCCGCTGATGCGGTTGCTGCTGCGCTCACCGCTGCATGGTCTGTTGAGCGACAGCATCGTACTGATCACCTACCGGGGCCGGCGCAGCGGCAAGCAGTACTCCACCCCGGTTCGTTACGTGCGCATGCCGGACTGCATTCGCTGCTATTCAAATCATGAGACCAAATGGTGGCGCAACCTGCGCGACGGCGCTGAGGTGCGCATGCTTACCGCAGGTAGCGAGAGCGGCTACCGCACCGAGGTGATCGAAAACGACCTGCCACGGATCCGCGAAGCGCTGGCGCACTATTTCAGCGTTTACCCCGAAGATGCGGTGTATCACGACGTCAAGCTGAATCGCGACAAGCAGCCCGACCCTGCGCAGCTGGACGCGGCTGCCGTTCATGCCATCGTGGTTGAGGCCCGGCCCGTTTAGCCGTCATTGACGGCCAGCTCGCCGGGCTTCAGCCAGACTCTGCGGCCGCCGCGAGCACCTGGTCGAACACGCCGGCGAGCACCTCGGCCGGCTGCGCCCCGGAGACCCCAAACCGTTCATTCAGCACAAAGAACGGCACGCCCGTAACCCCGCGCCGACGGGCCTCCTCTATCAGGGCAAGCACCGCCGCTTCATCACTGCCGGCACGCAGGCGTTGCTCTACCTGCGCGGCCGGCATGCCGACCTCGCCCGCGATCCGCGCCAGCACCGCCGGATCGCCGAGGTTCTCGCAGTCAACGTGATGGGCCGCAAACAGCTTGTCGGCGAGCAAGCTCGTATCCACACCGTCAGTCTGCTCCGCCCAGTACATCAGCACGTGGGCTTGCAGCGTGTTCGGTGACACGGCATCCGGAGCGTCACCAAACTCGATACCTTCCTCGCGGCCGGTGTCGCGCATCGTGGCGCGAATCTTGCGGGCGCGTTCTTCACCAAACAGCTCCGCGTAGTGCGCACTGCGCAAGCGGCCCTCGCGCGGCATGTCCGGGTTGAGCTGAAACGGCCGCCAGCTGACGTCCGCCTGCAGTTCCGGGCGCAGCGCCAGCGCCTGCTCGAGGCGGCGTTTACCGATGAAACACCACGGACAGACGGGATCGGAAACCACTTCGATGCGCAGATGTTGTGCCATGTCACTACTCAGTTCATGCGTAGAAAGCCATTATACTGTGGCCTCCGTTGAGCCGCGCCACGGGATCGCGATGAGTTCGCTGTACACGCGCCTGAAAATTACGCTGGGCCGGGCCGATGCTGACGCGGAGGCTTTGGCGGCGCTGGAATCCACGCCGTCCGTCCGTGTCACCACCGGCAACCTGCTGAGCTTTGTGCCGGCGACCGGCAATCCGACGAGCGGCATCATCCTCTACCCGGGCGGCCGCTGCGACAGCCGCGCCTATGCACCGCTGATGCAGGGACTGGCTGCAGCGGGTTACGCCTGCTTCGTCCCAATAATGCCGCTGCGACTCGCGGTGCTCGCGCCCAATCGCGCCACGGCCATCATGGCTGCGAACCCGGCCATTCAGCGCTGGTTTATTGGCGGTCACTCGATGGGCGGCGCGATGGCGGCGGCCTACGTTTATAAGCACCCCGAGGTCGGCGCCGGGCTGTTTTTTCTGGCTTCCTATCCCTCGAACATGCACGCCATGCCCGCACGTGAACTGGCCGTGACGCTCATCCATGGCACCCGCGACTTCGTCACCCGGCCCGCCGAATTTGCGCAGGCCGGTGAGCGCTTGCCGGCCCACACCCGGTTCGTGGCTGTCGAAGGCGGTGATCACTACCAGTTCGGCTGC
>JAZBOT010000123.1:0-9402 GCA_036351295.1 Gammaproteobacteria bacterium
CCGAGTTCCGCGATAACCCGAATGACGCCCGCAACCGATTCCTCGGCCTCGATCTCAGCACCGGGCCCGCCCATGTCGGTGCGCACCCAACCGGGATGCATCGCCACCGCGGTCACGCCCTGTTTGCCCAGATCGATACCCATCGAATGCATCATCATGTTCACAGCGGCCTTGCTCGTCCGGTATGCATACATACCCCCGAGGGTATTTAGCGCCATGGATCCCAGCATGCTCGACAGCGTCACGATTTTCTTCTGGTCACTGCGCTTCACGTGCTGGATAAACGCCTCGGCCATTTTCATCGGCGCGAACAGGTTGACCTGCAGTACCCGCTGCCAATTGGCGAAATCGGTGGCGCCGAACGCCTGATGCGCCACACCGCCATCGGCAAAACTCACCCGACCGTAAAACCCGGCGTTATTCAGCAATACATCGACGGGGGTCTCCGCCAGCTCGGCCGCCAGCGCCTCAATGGCCGAATGATCGGTGACGTCCAGGGCGTGCCAGCGGACGTTGGCGGAGCCCGCGACCAACGCCTCCAGCTCGGCGCCCGGGTTGCGACTGCAGGCGATCACGGACCAGCCGGACGCCGCATACTGGCGGGCAAACTCCAGACCCAGACCTCGATTGGCGCCCGTTATCAGTACGGTAGACATGGCCGTTTCCTCCTGCGTAATTGGTTGGCTGACCGGATTATTCCAGAATCCCGCTGCAAACGGGGAATCGCCGTGGGGTAGCCCCGCCCGCGATGCGCCATGCGCACAAAAACTTGCGGCCGGATGCCGCAGTTCCTAACATGTCTGGCTAGCTTCACAGCCCGTCAACAGAGGATACCGACGCATGAGCGCTGCACCCGAAACTTTCGCAATTCGCCAGGACACCCGCGATTTTCTCGCGCGCGAGCACAAACTCTGGATCGACGGCAAATGGCAAGCAGCCCAGTCCGGTGAAACCTATCCGGTGATAGACCCGGCTACCGAGACCCAGATCTCGACTATCCAGCTGGCGGGAGCGGCAGACATAGACGCCGCGGTCGCGGCGGCGGACAAAGCGTTCAAAGGCGAATGGTCAAAGCTGACGTCGTATGAGCGCACACGCATGATGCTCAAGCTGGCGGACCTGATCGATGCCAACCTGCCGATGCTGGCCGAGCTGGAGGTGCTCGACAATGGCGTGCCCATGATGCTGGCCCAGTACACCATTGCGGGTTACGGTGCCGAGTTCGTGCGCTACTACGCGGGCTGGGCTACCAAGATTCACGGCGACACGATACCGGTGTCGCCCGCCGGCGTGCGCAACGGCGAGTCACTGACCTACACCAAACGCGAGCCGGTCGGCGTTGTCGGCGCGATTATTCCCTGGAATGCGCCCATCGCGATGTTTATCCTCAAGCTCGCTCCGGCGCTGGCAACGGGCTGCACGCTGGTGATAAAGCCCGCAGAAATGACCCCGCTGACCGCTCTGAAAATGTGCGAGCTGATCAAAGAGGCAGGCATTCCGGATGGCGTCGTCAACGTGGTTCCGGGACTGGGCCAGGTGGCCGGTGAGGCCCTCACCCGCCATCCGGACGTCAAGAAGATAGCGTTTACCGGCTCGACCGCCGTGGGTCGACTGATCGTCAAAAACTCGCTGGAAAACCTCAAGAAAGTCACCCTTGAGCTCGGCGGAAAATCGCCCGTGGTCGTGTTCCCTGACGCTGATCTGAGCAAGGTCATACCCGGTTGCATACGAGCAGCCTACTTTTTACAGGGACAGAACTGCATGGCCGGCACGCGGCTGTTTGTCCATCAGGATATTTTTGACCAGGTGGTGGGCGGCATCGCGGATGTCTGCAGCAAGATGCAGCTCGGCCCGGGCCTGGATCCTGCCAGCGACCTCGGCCCGCTCATTTCGGCACAGCAACGCGAGCGGGTCATGGACTACATTCAGTCCGGCAAAGACGAAGGCGCGACGCTGGTCTGCGGCGGCTCAGCGCCGGATCGCCCCGGCTTTTTCGTCGAGCCCACTCTGTTTACTCATCCCAATCAGGACCTGCGTATCGCGCGGGAAGAAATTTTCGGCCCCGTACTCTTCGCACAGCCGTTTGGTGACAGCGATCTCGAAGCGGTTGCGGCCGAAGCAAATGACTCGGTTTACGGACTGTCCGGCAGCGTGTGGACGCGCGACATTTCTGTGGGCCTGAAAATGGCCGCACTGATCGACGCGGGCCAGGTCAGCATCAACACGCATGCCGCTGTTGATCCGGCGATTCCGTTTGGCGGCAACAAGATGTCCGGCTGGGGCCGCGAATTTGGTCAGGAAGGCCTCGAACCGTTCCTGAAAACCAAGGCGACGACCGTCATCTTTTAGCGCTGCTTACCACGGCACAGTTTGACCGAAGCGATCAATAAAGCGGCCGGAATCGGCCGCCGTCAGGCGGGTAAATAACGCCTGCTGGTCACGCACGCTGTCGGCCACGTCGACGGGTGCCGCTGCGCCGCCGAGGTCGGTATTGCACCAACCGGGTGCCAGCGCGATCACAATGAGCTCAGGCCACTCAGCGGCCATACCCCGGGCCAGCATATTCAGGCCGGCTTTGCTTGAGCGATAGGCATATGAACTCCCCTGACTGTCAGCGATTGAGGCCAGGCCACTGGACATCATCACCAGCAACTTGCGGTGGCCGCCGCCCAGATGCTCACGGAATGCGGTGGCAACCCTGAACGGTGCCAACAGGTTGACTTCCAGAATGGTTCGCCAAATATCGTAGTCCATGTTGTCCAGAGCCTGATAAGCCATGCCTTCCGGTGCGCCCTGCGGCCCGAAGGTCCCGGCGTTATTCAGCAGGATATCGATGGGCTGATCGCGAAGTTGCTCGGCCAGTGCGGCGACAGCTGCTGCCTCGGTCACGTCCAGACGATGCAGCGCAACGGTCTGTGGAAAAGCCGACTGCAGCGCCTGCAGCGCGGCGGACTGCTCGGGGCGCCGCGCACAAGCGTGCACCGCCCAGCCGGAATGCGCATAGCGCTCCGCATGCGCAAGGCCGATACCGCGATTCGCGCCGGTTACCAGAACAGCAGGCATACTTAGCTCGCATCGACGAGCTGATGCTCGCCGTGCAGCATGCGCCGGTAAAACGGAGTGCGAAACAGTGACGCCGGATAAGCGGGCCGGGCCGGTGCGAGTCCATCCAGCTCATCGAGCTGCGTCGGGTTGAGGTTGATGTCCAGGCAACCGAGGTTGTCTTCAAACTGAGCAAGGGTGCGCGCCCCCAGTATCGGTATCACACCCCCCTGGGGCCGGTGCAGCAACCAGGCCAGGGCCAGCTGCGGCGCAGAACACCCCGCTAACTGCGCCAGCCGTGACAAGCCCTCGGCGATCTCGAGTCGCTCCGTGGCCAGCATCGCCGGACCGTATTCAGCCTGTGTAAGCCGCGCTGTGGCCGCGGCGGCGGGGTCCGCATCGCGATTGAACTTGCCCGTCAGTAAGCCACCGGCAAGCGGGCTCCAGGCCGTAACCGCCATATCCTGCGCCGCGCACAGATCAAAAAAATCCGATTCGATCGACCGTTCCACCAGGTTGTAGTGCATTTGCACCGCCGCAAACGGCGTCCAGCCGCGCTCCGCCGCGAGCGTGTTGGCCTGACTGATCAACCAGGCCGGCATGTTCGAAACTCCGACATGGAGTACCAGGCCCCGGCGGACCAGGTCATCGAGCGCCCGCATCACCTCGTCGATGCGGCTCAACTGGTCCCAGCCGTGCACCCACAGCAGGTCCAGGTAGTCGGTGCCCAGTCGCTTGAGGCTGGCCGCGACGGCGGTGGTGAGATTCTTGCGGTGATTACCGCCGGCATTCGGGTCAGCAGGATTCATGGTCATCGAATACTTGCTGGCCAGCACCACGCCGGCACGCTCTGAGGCGACCAGCCGACCGGTGATGCGCTCACTCTCACCCGCGTTGTAGATGTTCGCTGTATCGATAAAATTGCCGCCGGCGTCGCGAAAGCGGGTATAGATCTGCCGCGATACGGCTTCCGTAGCGCCGGTGCCACCCTCGCCTCCGAAGGTCATCGCCCCCAGACACAACTCGGAAACGCGCAGACCGCTACGCCCTAATATTTTATATTTCATTTATTTATTCGACCTTTATTAAAATTTCTCTAGCTTTTAACCGGCGACCGCACCGTAGCGATCAAGAACGCACCGCGGGCCGGCGGCACCGCGACATGCTGGCCCCGCCTTGCTCAAGGCTGAGGCTACTGTATATTGTGCCGCTGCGGGCCCGCCAGCCCGTGCTGCGCCACGCAGCGCATGACAACCGCCCCGGCAGATGAGGACACTATGGACGAAGCTAACACGCCAACCGCAGCAGAAAACAACATAACCGCCGTCGACTTTACCAATACGGACCAGATTATTGAGATTGCCGTGACTCAGGGCCCCGAGCTGGCCGTCAAAATCGTCACTGCCCTGCTCATTTTCTTTGTCGGCCGGCTGCTGGCCCGGTTCGTGGTCAACCTGCTCCGCAAGGCGCTCGCGCGGACGCAGATGGAAGACACACTCGAGCGGTTTCTCTGCAACATGGCGTACACCGTGCTGCTGGCGGTCGTCATTATTGCGACGATCGGCCAACTCGGGATCGAGACGACGTCGCTGCTGGCGGTGTTTGGCGCCGCCGGCCTGGCGGTTGGCCTGGCGCTGCAGGGCTCATTGTCGAATTTCGCGGCAGGCGTGCTGATTGTGGCCTTCAGACCGTACAAAGTGGGCGACTTCGTCGAGGTCGGCGCCGTATCGGGCAGCGTGCAGGAAGTACAGATTTTCACCACCGTACTGACTACGCCGGACAACAAACGCATCATTGTGCCGAACAGCCAGGTCATGGAAGGCATCATCACTAACTATTCGGCCAACGGCACCCGCCGCGTCGACCTGGTGTTTGGCTGCGCTTATGATGATGATATTGACACTGTTTACAATGTCTTAAAAGAAATAATTAATAATGATTCGAGAATTTTGGCCGAGCCGGAACCGACGATAGCGCTCAACGAACTGGCCGACAGCAGCGTCAATTTCATCGTCCGTCCGTGGGTCGCCGGCAGCGACTACTGGGGCGTCTATAACGACATCACCGAGCAGGTCAAACGCCGGTTTGACGCAGCCGGCATTAGCATTCCGTTCCCGCAGCAGGATGTGCATCTGTACCAGCACGGTAAAACCGAGTCGTAAGCAAAGACTGCCCGGTTTTGCCGGCATTCTGAGGACTTGCGCGCTACCGCAGCACTGACATACTTTTGGATACTGCCTGTCCGCCTATTGGAACCCTGGCCGGCAGCGATTACAATATCCACCTGTCGGACAATGGAGTACACGCTTTCTCATGAGCTCAACCCGCCCTATACGCGCACTGCTGCGCGGCCTGGAAGTACTGCATGTGCTGAACCGCCATAATGGCGCCACAGTGTCCGAGGTTGCAGGGGAGATTGACCTGCCCCGAACGACCACCTATCGCATCCTCGAAACCCTGTGCGTCGCAGGTTACGCCTATCGCGCCAGCAGCGATGATCGTTATCGGCTGACCATTATGGTCCGCGGCCTGAGTGATGGTTTCGACGACGAAGCGTGGATTACACTGGTCGCCCGGCCATTCATGTACGATCTGTGCCGCGCAGTGGTATGGCCGGTAGCTATCGCAACGCTGTCCGGCAACAGCATGTTGATACGGCAAACTACCGATCACACCAGCCCCCTGGCCGTGGAGAAGCGTGGCCCCGGGTTCCGCGTCTCGATACTCGGTTCGGCCGCCGGGCTGTGCTACCTGGCGTTCTGTCCCAAAGAGCAACGCGACACACTGCTGGATATCCTCAGCCGCTCCAAAGACCCGGCGGACCAGGCTGCGCGCAACAAGAAGCGGATCTATGAATCGCTGGTCGAGACCCGGCAGCGTGGTTTCGCCATCTGGCATCGCAAGCGCCGGGTTTCGGATGAAACCAGCATCTCGGTGCCGTTGCTGATTGAGGACCGCCTGCTGGCGTCGCTGACCATGCGCTTTGCGAGCACCGCCGTGGAAGAAGCGGAGGCCATTGAGCGTTTTGTGCCGCTGCTGAAACGCTCGGCGAACGAAATATCGGAAGAGTTTATGCGCCAGCGGCAGCGCGATCCCATTGCGTCGCCCCTGCCGAGCTCGAACGAAAACTAAAGCGCGGACATAAACTTCGGCCACAAAAAAGCCCCGCCAGGCGGGGCTTTTTTGTGGATTGCAACGCAGGCCCGGCGGCCCGGTTATGGGGCCAGCGGCTAGCGAAACACCGGCTGGACCGGCGGCTCGAGCCCTGTCTCCTTCTTGCAGTTCTTGCGTATTTCCTTGATGGGCGGGCCGAAATTGAAGACGCTCTTCTTGCGACCGCGTTTCTTGCGCATTTCAGCACGCAGCTTCTTGGTGGCCGCCTGATCAACAGCACCGCGCTTGATCACGACACCGTAGTCCTTAGCCCCCTTAACCGTGGCCAGATTGCGGTTCACATCTGCCAGTACCAGTTCGGGATCACGCTCCAGCGGGTCACCCCAGCCACCACCGCCCCAGGTATTGAAGTAGAGCAAGTCGCCCGCTTCTACCTTAATACCTTCGCATTTGGACGGCAGCTTCTCTTCCGAACCATCATTACGCACCAGAATCTTAGTGGAACGCATACCCACCTGACCGCCCAAAACACCCCACGGGTAGGTAAACCAGCGCTCATCGTGAATGGCGATTTCGCCGTCAGCAAGGAAGCGGTAGGCAACGCTCAGGCCATTGCCGCCACGGTGCAGGCCGGCGCCACCCGAATCAGGAATCGTCGCGTATTGCTCAATGCGCAGCGGAAAGTAAGACTCGATAAACTCGTTCGGCACGTTGGTAAATCCCGGCCACAGTGAATGGCCATCCGGACCATCACCCGCGGGCCGTCCCGGCACACCTCCGAAGCCGATCTGGAACAGCTGGAACCATTCCCCGTTCTTGCCTTTGCGGTTGTCGTACCCCGAATAGAACAGGTGCGGCGAGTCCGAGAAACCGGCAGCGTTGAGCATTTGCTCAGGTGCGCCTGCTCCCAGCAGCGCGCCCAGCACATCGAAGATACGCCCGAGGGCATGTGTGCGACCGGACAGAGCCGCCGGAAATTTTGGCTTCAGCAGCGTGCCTTCCGGAATCCGCACGTCCACAAGATCATAGAACCCGTCGTTGAAAGCAATATACGGATCAACCACGTTAATCGTGAACGACCCGAAGAACATCTTGAACATGTCCTCGTTCAGGTAAAAGTTCACCGAGCTCTGCGCCTGCGGATCGGTACCGTCAAAATCAAAAATGGCGACGTCACCTTCGCGCCACATCTTGCATTTGATCTTGTAAGGGCCCATGCCCATACCGTCATCACAGATGTAGTCCTCGAAAACGCGCGGCTCTTCGGGAATGAAATTCTGAATAATGAATTTCATCGCGTTGTAGTTACGCTCCAGCATGATGTCCATCGTGCTGAACAGCACGTTGTCACCAAAGCGATCCGCCATTTCGACCACGCGACGAGACGCCGTCTTGCAAGCCGCGACAAGCGCGTTGAGATCGAAGCGGTTCCACTGCGAAGTCCGCACGTTGTGCAGAATCAGCTCCAGGATATCTTCCTGCAGCACACCCTTCTTGTAGAGCTTGGTGGGCGGGATGCGGATGCCTTCCTGATAAATCGTCGTGGCGTTAATAGGGATGGACCCGGGCACCATACCGCCGTTATCGGACATATGACCAAACATAGCGGTCCAGGCAATGTGCCGACCGTTCTTAAAGACCGGCAACAGGACGATCCAGTCGGGCAAATGCGACACCGCCGCATTACACATATAGGGATCGTTGGTGAGGATAATGTCGCCCTCCTCGATCTCCTCGTTGTAAGCCTGCATAAACGGTCCAATGAACGAGCCAAACTGGCCGACGACCATTTTGCCGTCCTTGTTGGCAATCATCGGGAAGCAGTCACCCTGCTCGCGAATACCGGGCGACATCGCGGTCCTGAACAGCACGGCATCCATCTCGACGCGCGCATTCTTTAGCGCGTTCTCGATAATGTCGACCGTCACCCCCTCAACCTTGACCTTCTTCAGAGGAGTTTTGTTTGTTTCAATAATTGTTGCCATCGCTCTGTGCTCCTCGTTACTTCTTTTTGACGGGGTTGATCAGCAGGTTGCCGACCTTATCCACTTTCGCATCGTGACCGGGCAGTACCACTGTCGTCGAATCCATCTCGCCGATAATCGCCGGACCGGGAACTTTAAGCCCGACATGCAGTTTGTTCCGATCGTAAATCGGGGCCTTATGCCATTTACCATCGTAGTAGAACTTTGAATCGTGCACGATGCAGTCTTTAAGCTTGGTGCCTGCCGAGCCGATCTTGCGGGCCGCCAACTCGGCTCCCCGAGCGCGCACGACAGCCCGAATCATGAGTATCTCGTGACCATCGCCCAGCTTGAAGCTGAACAGCTGCTCATGCTCTGCATCGAACTGATCGGTAATCAGCGCTACCCCCTTCTTCTTCAGCTCTTTCTCAGTGAATTCGAGGGTAATACTGAACGCCTGTCCGGCATAACGAATATCAGCCTGGTAGATGACCTCATGCTCTTTCTTTGGGATACCGTCCGCAATCAGCGATTCAGCCGCCCGATCCCGCAGTGCATGCAAGTCTTCAATGAGCTGATCTGCAGTCGTGTCTTCGGCCATCGTCAGGTAAGTGCGCGTGGCTTCATCCTGTACCTTGGTCGTCGCATCACCGTACGCGCACAGCACGCCGGGGCCGGGAGGAATGATGACCGGCCAGGCATCCGTCAGGATGCCCATGGCATTGGCATGCAGCGGGCCCGCACCACCGAAACACACCAGCGCAAAATCGCGCGGGTCATAGCCCTGCTCGACGGATACCAGACGCAGTGCGCCAAACATCGATTCGTTAACCACCCGGATAATGCCTTCGGCTGCTTCGAGCAGACCGATGCCCAGTGCGTCGGCGATTTGCTGAACCGCCTTCTCGGCCGCCTCTTTGCTTATTTCCATCTTGCCGCCAAGCTGGACATCGGAGGGCAGGTAGCCAAGCACCACGTTCGCATCACACACGGTCGGCTTGTCACCGCCTTTCATGTAGGCCGCCGGGCCCGGCACAGCACCCGCAGACTCGGGGCCAACCCGCAAGGCTTGGGTCAGCTCCGGCACAAAGGCAATAGAACCGCCGCCCGCACCCACAGTGCGCACGTCCACCGACGGCGCGCGCACCTTGACGTCACCCACAAAGGTCTCGCGGCGCACCCGCGCTTTTGAATCCTGAATCAGCGCCACGTCTGTCGAAGTGCCGCCCATATCGAAGGTCAGGATGTTGTCGAACCCGGCGCGACTGCAAAAATAGATCGC
>JAZBOT010000124.1:0-3216 GCA_036351295.1 Gammaproteobacteria bacterium
CCCAGTGGCTCAATTTTGACCGGCCGCCGCCCGCTTCGCGGTTTATCGAATACGACCCGGTCACCGAGCAGTGGGTGCGTGATGCCGACGGTAACGTCATCGGCGGGGTCCGGCCGGCGCGCATTGATGTACCGCTCGGCACCTACACGGGCGATAACCCGTACAGCGGCCCCTCGCCGTCGCTGGACGAAATATTTTGCGCGCTGATTGTCGGCGGCTACGACCAGTTTCCCGCCGCCGAGCTTGAGCGCCGCTATGGCACCCGCCAGCAGCTGGCTTTGCAAACGTGGTGGGCGCTGTTTCAGCAGTGGCTGGACGGATTTATTCTGCCGGTCGATGCCGCGCCCATTATTGAGGAGGCGCTCAACTTTGAGGGGCTGCCGGAGTAGGTTGCAACGGCAGCAGTCTGCGCCCGGTCAGCCTGTGGCCGGGCCCCCGGCCACCCGGCGCGGCCAGCCATCCCAACCGCATAAAAAAAGCCCCGCGATGCGGGGCTTGTTAATATCTGCAGCGCAGGCGGCCGCGGCTAACTCACGCGGCGGCGACGCATCCAGCCCAGCATGGCCAGCGCCGACGGAAACAGCACGGCCGCTGCCGGAACCGGCACCACCTGTACGTCCATGGCGACGGTCTCGACCGGGAAGCCATTGCGAGCGACTGTTATCGCAAAGTTGTACTCGCCCAGCGCATTCGGGTCGAAAGCCGGAAAAGTCGGCGGCGTTACGATGCCCGGCACAGCCACACCGAGAAAGTCAAACAGCAGATTCTCCGAACCTTGCGTGGTAGTCGCGAGCGGATTCGGGCCTGCCAGCAGCCAGCTAGTGACGTTGATAGAACCCAGGCCGGCCAGGCCATTGTCAAACGCCGGGTCGAAATCGTAGTAGATGTTGATGTCGTAGTCGGTCAGCCTGGCCGTGGCGCCCGGATCGTCGACATCAATGTAGTAATTGACATTCCAGAGTGCGCCTTCCAATGCACTGGTGCTGCCGGGCCCGCCAAGGTTGCTGCCGGCCTGCGCGAAGTAGGTGCCCGCACCGTCGTTGGTCAGCGCCGGATTGAACAGACGCTGGGTCGCGCTCAGCGCCACCGTGATCGTGGTATCACCGTCGACAAACTGACTACTGACCGCCACCGCATCATTCGGAATGCCGGTCCCGCCAAAGGTGGCTTCCGGCAGCGGGCCAAAAACGTCAAAGATCGGCGCCGCTGCAGCCCCGCCCGATACCAGCGTGGCGGCAGCCACGGCAGAAACCACCGTTAATGTTTTGCGCACAACAAGCTTCCCTTTAATAAAATGCTAACTACCGGGGAGATGACCAACGGTTAAGAGCGAGTCAACCGCACCTGTGATCGTTAAACCACATACCCGAATATTTAGTGTCTTAATAATAACTCTTTGCCACGGCATACACCAACGTTCATTCGGATCTCATCCGGCGGTTATGTAAAACCGGCCCGTTGTGCCTCGGCCCGGACGGCTGCGGCGACGTGGCCGCCACGCTTACAAGTGATACCGCTCAAACTCGCGGTCGAAGCTCAGCAGGCGCATATCCGCAATCCGGTCCACGTACAGCACCCCGTCGAGATGGTCGAATTCATGCTGAAACACCGTCGCGGAAAACCCCGTCAGCTCAAGCTGCCGCGCGCTGCCGTCGAGGGCCGTGTAGTCGATACGCACGTGCTGGGGGCGCTCGACAAAACCGCGCAGACCCGGAACCGACAGACAGCCCTCCCAGTAACCCGCCGTCGCCTGATCAAGCACCGTAATCCGCGGGTTCACGAAGGTGGTAAGCGGCAGCGGCTCCAGCTCGCCATAGCGCGTGGGACCACCGGCAATTTCGACAATGGCCACGCGCACCAGCTCGCCGATTTGCGGCGCGGCCAGGCCAATGCCGCCGTAGTCATGCAGGGTATCGCGCAGGTCGGCCAGCAGGGGTTCAAGCGCACCGCGCGCGAGCTCCTCACGCGTGACCTCGCGCGCGCGTGCGCGTAACCCAGGGTGACCCATATTCAGTATGCGGCGGACAGGCATACGCCAAGCATAGCGCACAGCGGCAGCGGCACAACAACAGGCCGCCGCCGGGTGCGTGCCAGCGGCCGCGCAGGGTCGGGTTCATGCGATACTAGCGGTCTGGATGGAGCCCCCGCGTGAAGATACTGCCGTTTATTGTTGCCACCCTGTTGAGCCTCAGCGGAACACTGTCGGCGCAGGCCACGGCGCTGCCACCCGCCTTGCCGGACCAGTTCGGCGCGACCGGTGCACTCAGCGATTTCCCGCGCGCGCCGGTGCTGGTCATTGTCGTCAGTGCGCGGCGGCTGCGGCAGGTGCAGCGCTGGGAAGAGGCGCTGCGCAGCGAACTCCCGGGGCTGCTGTCGATGCGCGTGGCCGACATCGACCAGCAACCGCAGCCGCAACTGGACGACGTCGCCGGCACGCTGGCCAAACGCGCTCCGGCAGGCGTGCCCATCCTGATCGACATGGATAATGAGTGGGCCCGCGCGTTCGCGCTTAACACGCGCGAGCCGTGCCTGCTGCTGTTTGACGCCAACCGGAAACTGGTCACGCAGTGGCGCGGTCGGGCGCGCGCCGAGCTGGTCAGCGCGGTCATAGCCGGCATTCAGGGATTGCCGTCTGCAGGGACAAGCGAACGTGGCTGACCTGATCCTGGTCGGCGGCGGTCTCGCCAACACGCTCATCGCGCTGCGGCTGGCCGAGTCACAGCCCGAACTCGACCTGTGCATCCTGGAGGCCGGTCCGGCGCTTGGCGGCAATCACACCTGGTCATTCCACGGCTCGGACATCACGCCGGCGCAGCTGCAGTGGCTTGAGCCGTTTATCGTTGCCAACTGGGAAGGCTACGACGTGCGCTTTCCAAAACTGCAGCGCACTTTGCCGGGCTCGTACCACAGCATCAGCTCCGAGCGCTTCGCCGAGGTGGCGGGGGCCCGACTTGGCGATCGCGTGCGCACCCATGCGCGGGTAGCCACGCTGGAACCCACCCGCGTGGTGCTGGAAGACGGGACCGAACTGCGCGCCAGGGCGTGTATTGACGGCCGCGGTCCGACGGCAAGCGAACACCTCGACGTGGGCTACCAGAAGTTTGTCGGGCAGCGCGTCAAACTGACCGCACCGCACGGCATGAACCGTCCTGTCATCATGGACGCCACCATGCAGCAGGACGATGGTTACCGGTTTTTCTATACCCTGCCGTTTTC
>JAZBOT010000125.1:0-2423 GCA_036351295.1 Gammaproteobacteria bacterium
GGTTCGTTTGAACAACGTAGTACCGACTTATTCGGAGACGTCAGATACGTCGTGTCGGGGACCGTCAGTGCTGTGCCGGTTCCGGCCGCTGTATGGTTGTTTGCTTCGGCGCTGGCAGGACTTGGGTGGCTGCGGCGTCTGAAATAAATGCCAGTAGTGAATCGTACCGGTGATTTCCGCGAGTGTTTTACTTGGGCGCGATAAAAGTCGGCCGAGCAGCACCGCGACTGCCACACGGCGCGGCTATTCACGACCCGTCGCCCGCCTCCACTGCCCAGCGCAGCGTATCGATGTAATCCGCCAGCTGCGCAATGGTCGGGGTGTCGAACAGGCGGCGCAGCGGAATCACCACCTGCATTGAGGTATGGATGCGTCCGGCCAGCTGCGCTGCCAGCAGCGAATGGCCGCCGATTTCGAAAAAGTTGTCGTGCACGCCAACCGCCGGTAACCCGAGGATATCCGCCCACAGTGTTGCCAGATGCCGCTCGGTGTCGGTGCGCGGCGCAAGATAGCCTTCGCTGGCCGTCGGGTCGAGACGCGGCTCGGGCAGCGCCGCGCGGTCGAGCTTGCCGTTGGCAGTCAGCGGCAGCGCGGGCACGAACACGATGGCATCCGGCACCATGTACTGTGGCACCATGTCGCGCAGCTGCCGGCGCACCGCAGCCGCGTCGCCGGCGCCCACGACATAGGCCACCAGCTGCGCCTGTTCTGCGGCCGCCGTATCGCGCAGCACCACCGCCGCGCGCTGCACAGCGTCGAGCGCGGTCAGCGCGGCTTCGATATCGCCCGCCTCAATGCGGTGGCCGCGCACCTTCAGCTGGTCATCCGTGCGCCCGACAAACACGAGGTTGCCGCAGGGCAGCCGGCGGGCGCGATCGCCCGTCTTGTAGGTGTACATTTCCGGCTGGCCGGGCACCGGGATGAAGCGTGCCGCCGTTAACTCCGGCTGGCCGAAATAACCGCAGGCCACGTAGCGGCTGCGCACCGCGAGCTCGCCTTCGACGGAGGTGGGATTACCGGCAGCGTCCAGCAACAGCAACTCGGTGGCCCGCACGGCTTTGCCGACGGGCACCTGGCCGCCGGGCAGGCGCGTATCGTGGTTGGCAAAAAACTGCGCGGCCAGGGTCGACTCCGACGGCCCGAGCCCGTTGACGAACACCGTACCGGCCGCAAACTGCTTGCGAAACAAGTCGAAATCGCCGCTGGTCGCCCGCTCGCCGCCCAGCACCACGGCGCGCACTGTGTCGAGCTCGTGGCGGCACACCCGGCTGCGCATCAGGTGGCGGTAGACCGTGGGCGTCGCGTGCAGCAGCGTAATGCGGTCGGCCGAGATCCGGTCGAGCGTCTGGCCGGGGTATTCCTCGGCACGCAGATCCAGCGGATACAGGCACGCGCCGGTCAGCAGCGCGCCGAAGATATCCATGACGGCCGCATCAAAACCGAACGCAGAGAACAGGGTCAGGCGGTCATCCGGCCGGATCTGCAGCGCATCGGCATACACCCCCGCATGATGCAGGACGTTGCGATGGCTCTGCAGCACGCCTTTCGGCATGCCGGTGGAGCCGGAGGTGAACAGGATATAGGCCAACCCGTCCGCCACTGCAGCATCGACGGGCGGTGCGGCCGCAGCCGTCACCTCCGCCAGCGGCACCACGGCGCACCGGCCAACCGCCAGCTGGCGCGCAATGGTCTCCAGTCCCGGCGCTGCCACCAGCGCCGCCAGCTCGGCCGCAGCCACCGCCTGCCGCAAGCGTGGCAGCGGCGCGGCACGGTCCAGCGGCACATAAGTATGGCCGGCGCGCATGCTGCCGAGCAGGGCCGCGGCCATTTCAGCGTCCTGGTCTAACAGCACCCCGACCCGGCTCGCCGCCGGCAGCTGCAGGGCCAGCAGCGCAGCCGCGATGGCGTTGCTCCGCGCCTGCAGCTCGCGGTAAGTCACCGTGCGTTCGGCCGTGCACACGGCCGCGCGCGCCGGGTGCAGCCGGGCGATCGCGTCGAAGCGCTCCACCAGTGTCGCACCGCCGGCGGCAGCGGCAAATGCCGGTTCGGGTGCCGGCAAACGCAGGTCGGGTACGGCGGCGGTCAACGCGACCGTGCCCGGCGGCTGGCGAATATCGTCGAGCATCGCCGTCAACAACTCTTGGTAATGCAGCAGCATTTGCCGAATCGTGGCCGGCGCAAACAGATCGGTGTTGTACTCAATCCCGGTCCGCAATCCGGCCGCCGTTTCTATCACGGACATCGACAAATCAAATTTGGTGGTGCCGCGGTCGAGCGGCAATACCTGCGCCTGCATATCACCCAGGTGCAGGCTCCCCCCGGGTTCGTTGTGCAGGTTAAAACTGACCTGGACCAGCGGCGTGTGGGCAATGCTGCGCGGCGGGCTGCAAATCTCCAGCAGCTTCTCGAAGGGCAGGTCCTGA
>JAZBOT010000126.1:0-16602 GCA_036351295.1 Gammaproteobacteria bacterium
CCTTCACCTGCGCATCGCGCCGCTTTGTGGGGTACTCGAGGATTTCTGCCTTGACCATGTCGCCGTCGCGGGCACCGCCGGTGTCGCGCGCGGCAATCGCATATTGATGCGGCGAGCGGGCGGCCGCTTCGATCATGTAGCAGATGCCGCGTTCCTTGTGAAAGCGACCGACCAGCGTCTGCTTGCCACGCTCAAGTATCTCGACAACCTCACCCTGCGCACGGCCCCGCCGATCGTGCCCGGCGACCCGCACGGCAACCCGGTCACCGTCGAGCAGCTGGCGCATTTCATGGAACGGCAGGTAGACATCGTCCCCGCCCGAGTCGGGCATGAAGAACCCGAAGCCGTCGCGGTGCCCCGACACTTTGCCGACCAGCGCGTCGATCTTCTCCAGCAGACAGAACTCGTCTTTGCGGTTGCGCAGCAGCCGCCCGCCGCCAACCAGCTTGTTGAGCTGCTTTTTGAGCCGCTTGCGCCCCGGGTCAGCTGCGAGGCCAAAATGCGCGGCCAGCGCGTCAAGACTCTGGGGCACGCCCAGCTCCTCCATGACGCTCATGATCTCACCCGGGCCCGGTACGGGGTGCTCGTAGCCCTCGGGCGCCGCAGCCTCAGCGGCCGTCGTTTTCGCCCCCTTGCCCCGGGAGCCCCTGCGCTTAGCCATTATTAAGACCTGTAAAAAGAGTTGGTTGCATAGCGAAACGAAGCATAGCGCGTTGACAACGAGAAAGCCTGTCTGTATTTTCTCGCCTCCTGCCGTGGCTTCTGATGGCAGCCCTCACCTGCCCAGGTGGCGGAATTGGTAGACGCGCTGGCTTCAGGTGCCAGTGATCGAAAGGTCGTGGAGGTTCAAGTCCTCTCCTGGGCACCAGATGAAATAACCCTTCGGCCGCAAGGCCGAGGGGTTTTTTTATTTGGCATGTTGTGGAGATGGCATTAACTGACCGGCGGTTTACGAATTGGCGCTTCGATTGCGTATCGCGCTACTGTTCTTTTCAATGTATTCAATGGCTCTCACAATAGCCTGCGCCTTGGTTTCGCAACAACGTTCCTCCGGCACCAACTCAAGCACACCCAGATCGTCAAGATCCTTCATGGCCTGCCCGCCCAGGCCCGCAGTTATGCAGGCGACATCCTGACTGTTCAGTGACTCAATAATCTCCCGTACGGCCATGCCGGCGCTGGTGTCGATATACGCCGCCTCACTGAAATCGAGAATGACGACCCGGTACGCGCCTCCGGCCGCAATTCCCGCCCGCCGGGTCAACTGCCGCGCCGACGCATAGGAGAACCGTCCTCGCAACGAAATAACCAGTACATCTTCACGCAATTCCCTGAGCGCCTCGCGATCTTTTTCAGCCACCGCACTATCATCCGTCAGCGCCACGGCGGTAACTCCTTTGAGTTCCTCTGCTTCCATCCATCGCGCGGTGACGAAGCCGGCAATGATCAGACCGACAGCGACGGCGGTGATCAGATCAACGAATACGGTCAGACCCAGCGTGATCAACATCACCAGGACTTTCTCGCGCGGCGCGCGATGCAGACGTTTCAGATAATTCCAGTCAATAATGTCCCAGCCGACTTTAACCAGAATCCCCGCCAATGCGGCGAGTGGAATATCCTCCACCAATGGACCAAGTCCTAACGCGAGGATCAGCAGAATCAATGAGTGAACGACTCCAGAGACACGTGTGCGACCTCCGGCACGGACGTTGACAAGCGTCCTCATAGTGGCCCCGGCACCGGGCAAAGCGCCTAGCAGGCCGGCCGCCAGATTACCGATACCCTGCCCGACCAGTTCTCTGTTCGAATCATGATGACTGCGGGTAACGGAATCCGCGATCAACGACGTCAGCAAACTGTCAATTGAGCCGAGCAGTGCGAGTATGAACGCAGGCTGAATCACGCCTGCGATTTGCTCCGGCGGAACTGACGGCCAGTGAAATTGGGGGAACCCCGTTGGTACGGTACCTATAACCTGCACGCCGCCGGGTATCAGCAGGCTCATGCCTGCGCCGACCAGCAACGCCGCCAGCGGCGGCGGGACAAAAATGCGCAGTGATTTGGGCCAAAACAGCATTGCCAAAAGGGATGCAACTGCCGTCACAAGCGACGCCGCATCGGTATCCGCCATCACGGCCGGCAGCGATTGCAGCACCGACAACGGCGTAGCGGGAGCGGATGGTGCTCCTAGAAAAACCGGTACTTGCAACAGAATAATGATGACGCCAACGCCTGACATAAAACCCGAAATCACAGAGTACGGGGTGTATGAAATAAAACTTCCAACCCGAAGGAGTCCAAAAACGATCTGGATGAGGCCGCCAGCCATCACAATCAAGAATGCGGTTGCCAGGTCATTCGCGTACAACGAAACCACTGCCGCCATCACTATTGTCATCGGACCCGTCGGTCCAGAAACCTGTGCGGGTGTCCCCCCGAAAATGGCAGCAAAAAAACCCACGGCAATAGCGCCATACAATCCGGCAATGGGACCGACGCCGGAAGCCACTCCGAACGCCAGCGCAAGCGGCAGAGCAACCACAGCTGCAGTCAACCCGCCGAACAGGTCACCTCGTAAAACAGCTAAGTCAAAACGCAACAATTGCATTAACCAATTTCCGCTAAATCCTGCACCAGCGCATCGGCGAAACTTACTTTGATGAACATTTTTTTGCCCGCCACATAATTGGTAACGTCATAATATTCACAAATGCTGACTAAACGACATGACCAGAAGACAGGATGTGCTCTCCGCGGGTAAGTCGCCAATGGCCGCTCGGTACAATCAGGAGTAAAACAGTCCTGAATTGACAGAGATGCTGTAGGCATGCGGAAAATTCAGCGGTGACCTGTCAAGTCCTCTATTGGGCAACAGATAACTAAAAACCCCGGTGCAAACGCTTAAGTTGATGCGACTTAGCTTTCGCCCTCGACAGTTTTTGCATAGCCGCCACCGAGCGCCTGATACATGTTGACCAGCGCGCTAAACTGTTGCTGCCGCAGCTCGACAAGCTCCATTCTCGACTCCAGGGCATCACGCTGAGTCAGCAACACCTCGGTGTATTCCGCTCTGGCAGACCGGTAGAGCCGGTCTGCAATCGCGACGGACTCGGTCAGGGCTGCAACCTGCTCGCTCTTGTTGCTGTGGCTCTCGCCGATGTTGCGAATCATGGCCCACTGATTAGCCACCTCGACATAGGCATTGAGCACGATCTGCTGGTAACGATACAAAGCCTGCAACTGACTGGCCGTGGCGTTATTGTAGGCCGCGCGGATAGCCTGCTTGTTGAACAGCGGCATCATCACCTCACCGGCCAGGTTATAGAACACCGATTCGGGTGCGCTCAACAGCGTGCCCGAAGCAGCGGTCTGCAAACCAAGCGCCGCCGATATATCGAGCGACGGATAGAAACGCGCACGCGCAACACTGACGTCAAGCTTTGCGGCCGCCAGCTCCAGCTCGGCCTGCCGGACATCGGGCCGATTGGCGAGCAACTCGCTCGGCTGGCCCAGGGAAACGGAACGCAGGGCGTAGTTTTCCAGATCCGCCGCCTGCCGCTCAATCGGCTGCGGATACCGGCCCGCCAGAAAATTCAGGCGGTTCTCCACTTCAACTATTTGCTGGCGCATCTCAAACAGCTGGCTCTGATTCTTCAGGACCTCTGCCTCAAAGCGCCGCACGGCCAGCTCCGTCGCCCTGGCCGCCGCTTTCTGCAGGCGCACGACTGACAATGCCTGCTGCTGGATCTCCAGCATCCGCTCAAGGATCAGCAAGCTGTTGTCCAGCGCCAGCAGCTCAAAGTACGCGTCGGCAATTTCGGCAACCAGGTGAGTCTGCATGAAATTGCGGCCCTCCTGGGTCGCGAGGTAGCGCAGGACGGCGGCTTTCTTGGCGTTGCGCAGCCTGTTCCAGATATCGATTTCCCACGAGGCGCTGATGCCCAGCATGAAATCCGGAAGCGGCTCGCGGAAGGACTCACCATCCCGCAGCGGCAGGTTCTCTTCCACGGCGCCATTGCGGGTGAACCGACCCACTTTTTCGGTACCGGCACCTGCACCGAGACTGACGAAGGGCAGGTACTCGCCGGCGCGGGCATCGACCTCGTTACGGGCAATCGCGATCTCCTGCATCAGGATATTAAGCTCCTGATTGTTTGCGATAGCCGCATCAATCAACGCCGCCAGATAGGGATCGCCGAAAAACTCGCGCCAATCGACCTCCGCAGAACTCGCCGGCCCGGCGGCCTCCGGATAACTCGCCGGCAGCAGCTCCGCGGCCCTGCCCGTCGATTCTGCGACGGCCGGTTCCTTGCCCGGCAGCGCAGCGCAGGCGGCCAGCGAGAGCATCGCAGCGAGGCTCGTCACCAGCCAGTAATTTGATAGGTTGCTACGGTCCATCAGCGGTCTCCATACTCCAGAACTTCGCTAAGCGGTCCTTCGTGCTCATCACGAATAAGACGCCGATTCTCGTCCAGTCGGCCAAACAGGAAATACAGCCCCGGGATGATCAAAACGCCAATGACTGTCCCGAGCAGCATGCCGCCGGCAGAGGATGCGCCAATGGTGCGGTTGCCGATTGCCCCTGCGCCGCTGGCGAAAACCAGCGGTATCAGGCCCGCAATGAAGGCGAAGGACGTCATCAGAATCGGGCGAAAGCGCACCCGGGCACCCTCAATGGCGGCCTCCCGCACGCTCAATCCCTGCTGATGTTTCTGCACGGCAAATTCGACGATGAGCACGGCGTTCTTGCCCAACAAGCCCACCAGCATGATCAAGCCCACCTGGGCATAGACGTTGTTCTCGAGCCCCATGAGCTTGAGCAACACTAACGAGCCCAGCACACCAACCGGCAATGACAGAATAACTGCCAGCGGCAATATGAAGCTTTCGTACTGGCCAACGAGAATCAGATAGACGAAGACCAGAACAACAATAAAAATATACACCGCCTCGTTGCCGCGCCGCACTTCATCAAGCGACAGCCCGCCCCAACCGATGTCGTAACCGCGCGGCAACACCTCCGCAGCTACCTCCTGCACCGCCTTGATGGCATCGCCACTGCTGTAGCCATCCGCCGCAGCACCCTGAATAGCCGCTGACGGGTAAGCGTTGTAGCGGGTAATTTCGTTGAGCCCCTGCTTCTTGCGCATGGTCATGAAGGCAGAGTACGGCACCATTTCACCCTGGTCGTTCTCCACATACAGGTCATCGATGTCACTGGGCATGCGGCGATACTCAGCTTCTGCCTGGACATAGACCTTGTAGAAACTGCCAAACCGAATAAACCCCTGCTCGTAGGTGCTGCCAATAAGGATGGACAGATTGTCCATCGCCTTGGCGATCGATACGCCCTTCTGCATCGCCACCTGGTTGTCCACGACCAGTTCGTACTGCGGGTAGCTTGCGCTGAAGAAGGTAAACAAGCCGCGCAGCTCAGGCCGCTCGCCGAGCGCGGCCATAAACCGCTCATTTATTTCGCCGAGCCGGTCGTAATCACCGGTGTTGGTCTTATCCAGAAGCCGCAGGTCAAACCCACCGGCGGCTCCGTACCCTGGAACCGCAGGCGGACCGAAAAATTCCACGGTCATTCCCGCAATCTCGCGCGACTTCTCCTCCAGCTCGTGCACAATCTCGTCAATTGTCTGGTCGCGCTCGGACCAGGGCTTGAGGTTGATCAGGCACGTGCCCGCATTTGAGCCGCGCCCTTCGGTGAGCACCTCGTAGCCGGCCAGTGCCGAGACCGACTGGATACCCTCAATACTCTCCGCGATCTCCTGCAGTTCACGTGACTTCGCATAGGTCCGCTCAAGTGTAGACCCGGGAGGCGTCTGGATAATCGCATACAGCATTCCCTGATCTTCGTTGGGGATAAAGCCCGAGGCCAGCTGAGTATTCAAACCAAACACACCGACGCCGCAGGCGGCGAGGACGCCCAATGTGACAACCCGGCGGGAAACGATCATTTGCAACAAGCCGACGTACCGGGCGGTTGCCGTTTCGAACCCGTGGTTAAAGCGGTCGAGAGCGCGACCGACCGGGCCGCGAGACCTGACACTGCCATCCGGGCGCTTCAGGATCATCGCGCACAACACGGGTGTCAGCGTCAGCGCGACCACCCCCGAGAGCACGATAGCCACTGCCATCGTGATCGAAAACTGCCGGTAGAACACGCCAACAGGGCCGGTCATGAACGTAACCGGCACAAAGACGGCCGTCATCACCAGGGTAATGGCAATAATTGCCCCGCTGATCTCGTGCAGCACTTCCTGGGTCGCACGGTAAGGCCCCAGATCCGTGTCATGCATTTTGGCATGCACCGCTTCCACCACCACAATCGCGTTGTCTACCACAATGCCAATCGCCAGTACCAGTGCAAACAACGTAATCAAGTTGATGTTGACCCCGAGCAACTGCATGAAAAAGAACGTGCCAATGAGCGAAACCGGCACGGCGAGCGTCGGGATCAGGGTAGACCGCCAGTCGCCCAAAAAGAGGTAGACAACCAGCGCCACCAGCACAAATGCCTCGAGCAAGGTATGCACAACCTTCTCGATAGACGCATCAAGAAAGGATGAAACGTCGTAGCTGATTTCAAAGTCCATACCCGGCGGAAACGCCTCGCCCTTGATTTCCTCCAGCTTTTCCTTGACGCGCTCAATCACTTCCTGTGCGTTACTGCCGTAGCTTTGTTTCAGGACAATCGCCGCTGAGGGGTTACCGTCAAGGTTTGAGTAAATGTCATAGAACTCACTGCCAAGCTCAATTCGGGCAACGTCGCCGAGACGCAGCAGTTCGCCTTCTTCGGTTGCCCGCAGAATGATTTGCTCGTATTGCTCCGGCATGTTGTAGCGACCTTCATAGGTCAGCACATATTCCAGCGACTGCGACGTCTGCCCTGTCGCCAGACCGAGCCGCCCCGGGGAGCCGATGATGCTCTGCTCCTCAAGGGCCTCCATCACCTGCTCGGTGGAGACATCGTAGGCGCGCATGCGGTCGGGCTTGAGCCAGACGCGCATCGCATACTGGCGGCTGCCGAGAATAGTCGCATTGCCAACGCCGTCGATTCGCTTCAACTCGGGCAGCAAATTGACCCAGGCGTAGTTGAAGAGAAACTTCATATCCGCATCTGCACTGGTGCTGTACAGATTCACGTACATCAGCATTTGTGGCTGGATCAGGTTGACGATGATGCCTTCGCGCTGCACCAGTGGAGGCAAGCTCGTTTTAACCTGGTCTACGCGGTTAATAACGTTGACTACAGCCTGGTTGGCGTCGGTGCCCTGCTGGAAGATCACCTGCAAAGTGGCCTCGCCGGCACTCGTTGCGTCGGACACCATGTACTTCATGTCCTGGACACCGTTGATCGAACGCTCAAGCGGGATAAGCACCGATTCTTCCAGCACTTTTGCGCTGGCACCCGGGTAGGCAATGCTCACCTGAACTCGCGGAGGCGCTACGGACGGAAACTGCGAGACCGGCAACGTAACAATAGCCAGCGTGCCGAGGAACATCAGGATGAGCGAGATGACGATGGCCAATGCAGGCCGATGCAATATTTTGCCAAACATACGTTACCCCTACTCGGCCGGCATCTTTAGCGCAGCAAAAACCGCTTCGGGCTCGCGGTACTCGAATTCAATCTCGTCGCCGTCACGCACCTGCCGCAACCCCTCAAGCACGATGCGGTCAGCGGCGGTAATGCCGTCCTCCACCACAAACAGATCTTCCAGCTCCTCCCGAACCCGGATGCGTTGCTGGGTGACATGGCCGTCCGCATCAACGCGATAGACGTAGTACTGGTCGAGGACTTCAAAAGTGGCTTTTTGCGGGACTACCACCGCATCAGGGATGGGCGAACGCATCAGCACGTTCCCGGTCTGGCCATGGCGCAGCAGCCGCTCCGGATTGGGGAAATCTGCACGAAACGGTATGGTCCCGGTCTGGTTGTTAAAATCTGCCTCGATAACCGCGACAACGCCTGGATGGCCGAACATCCGGCCATTAGCCAGCTGCAGTTCGACAACCTCGGCCGCACCGGTTTTTGCGGCTGCCATGTAGTCCAGGTATTCCGCTTCAGGGACGTTGTAGTAAACCCAAACCACGCTGTTGTCGGAAAGGGTCGTGAGGAACTCGCCTTCCTCAACCAGACTCCCCTCCCGTACCTGCAGCCGGTCCATGATGCCGCTGAACGGAGCACGAACCTCGGTGAAGGCCAGGTGCGCCGCCGCCAGATCGACTTCTGCCTGCGCTTTTTCGTAGCGGGTCTGCGCCAGCGCCAGCTCGGTCGCCGCAACAACGTTGTTGTCTGCCAGGCTGCGGGTGTTCTCATACTCAAGCTGCGCCGCGCGCGCCTCGGCTTCGGCACGCTGCAGCTCCGCCTGATAAGTCAGTGGCAGCAACTTGAACATCAGCTGGCCCTGCTCGACCCACTGCCCTTCATTCACGGCAACCTGCTGCAGGTAACCACGCTCGATGGCGCGCATCTCGATATGCCGGTTGGAGCGGATCTGCCCCACATAGTCACGGGTTATTGCCACATCGCGCTGCATAGGCCGCGTAACCACGAGCCGGGCGCCATGGGGCTCGGCTTCCTCGGCTTCACCGGCTGCGCAACCGCAGAGCTGCACAAAAACAGCAGTAAGAGCGGATATCAAAACTATTCGCAACGAAAAATCAAGCGGTCTCATGGTTTGGTCTCATAGCAAAGCCCGACCCCCGCGCCATTTGCAGGCACCGGCCGGTCTTTAAATTGGTTGGTTGAAGCGGGGCACGCGCCCTGGTATAGCGGACGCAGCCGGGCGTGACAGCGAACGGGACTATTGCGGACTGAGGTCGCAACTTCGGCGCGCCGCCACAGCGACACGCGTCAGGAAGTTTAGCAAGCCCTGCGTCAACTGACTGTGCGCTCAGGCGCCAGGCAACAGGGCTTCAGCCGCGCAGCGAGCACCGCGCACGTCAGGAATACAGAGGGGGTGCCCTAACGGCAGGAGTGCGGAACGGTACCGCGCCGCAGACCCGTGCAGCCGGCAAGCCAACAGGAATGCCTGCTGGCTGGGCCGCAACCTGCAGGGCCGCCACAGGGCCACCTGCATGCGGACTGTCATCAGCGTCAGCCGATGAATCAACGCCCTGCTCGTCGGCGCCGTCACCAAACCCACGCTCAGCCTCAATGGCAAAGTCGGTATGCGGGTTGGCGTCTGCGACGGCCGGTTGGCCAACCAGCCAAAGCGCCATGGCTGCCAACGCACAAGCAATGAGCCAGCACCCCGTAACGCTGGGTTGAAAAGACTTACTGGGGTTACCGGTTGGTACGTTCATCGCAGGCGGATGGTAGCTTTTGCTATTTTGCAGCGCAAGCGAAACGACCTGCGGTAGCAAAAAAAGCTTGCGGGCTTAACCGACGCTGAGCCACCCTGCGGCAGGCCCTGTCGGAGTCTACGCCTGTGAGTTCGCTCGCCGACACGTCAGCCCGGCTGTTATGGTTCGCGATACTCGTTAGCTGTCATCTGCACGCTCTGCGCGTGCCTCACGATTATTCAGTTCGTCGATGCTGTAGGCACCGCAGCCGGTGGATTCTTGATAATCACCTCGACGCGGCGATTCTGCTGCCGCCCGGTAGCCGACTGATTGTCCGCAATCGGGCGGGTCTCACCCATCCCGGCTGCCAGCAGCCGGCCCGGCTGTATGCCACTCTGTAACAGGTAGGACTTCACTGAATCTGCGCGCTGCTCTGACAAAGTCTGGTTCATTGCGACACTGCCTACATCATCCGTGTGGCCCTCAATGGCCACACTGCGATCAGGATACTCATTCAGGAACACCACCAGTTTATCCAGGCTGCTGGTACCACCCGCCTTTAAGTCGGAACGGCCGGTAGCGAAAAGCACATCGCCGAGGGTGAGCACCAGGCCACGATCGGTTGCTTCAGCTTGCAGTGCGGCAATCTGCCGCTGCAATTCCGCCGCATTGCTCGCCGCGTCGACTGCTGCTGCTGCAGCCGCCGCCCGCACCGCACCGCTAGCTTCCTGAGCTGCGGTGGCTTCGCGACGCGCTTTGTCTGCTTCACGGGTGCGGAAATCCAGACGCGCATCGGTTCGCGCCTGGCTGAGCTCACTCCGCTGTGACTCCGCGTCGCGAGTTGCGGCTGTCGCCATGGCAATCTCAACCTGGCGATCGGCCAGATAAACGCGGTGAGCACCGAGAGCGACATCTCTCCCGACAGGCTGCTCCGCTAGGATAACAGCAGCCTCAGCCTCCCGGATTTCGACGGGCGCTCTGGCCGCCAGCTGCGAATCTGCGCTCAACATGTCGAGCTTGCTGCGAACCTCCGCCGCACCTGATGGACTTTGTTGGACAGTGGCGCAACCCGCCAGCGCGATGCCGACGGCTGCAGCTACTGCGGTGAGTCTAAAGGCACGGGCGAGTGTGATAGGGGCTGTTTTCATTGCTGGTCTCCAATACGTTGCATCTCTTCCATCAGGGCATCAGCGCCCCGACTCATCTCAGTGTTTATGGCCGCCGCTTTTTTGGCCTCGGTCCGCGCCGCAGCCAACTTTGCTGTTGCCGCGGATTCATGGGCCAGGCGCTCGGCCAGAACCATGTCTTCCGTCGCAACAGCTCTGTCGGCCAGGATGAGCTTCTGTCGCGCTTCATCCAGCTCGGCGTTCGCATAGTGACTGGCGTCATCTTTTTCAGCCGCCTGAATAGTGCTGCGGGCATCGTTGAGCGCGATTTCAGGAGCCAGCGGCGTGGTTATGCAGCCCCCGACCAGCAACAGCAAGGCTGCCAGAGCGGTTGTGGCGTAAACTTGCGAACGGGTTCGCGTGCGAAAACATCTAGGCATTGCAGATCTCCAAAGAAAATAGTTCTGGTAAGCGGATAGTCTCGGCGCTGCCGCTCAGTGTGTCTGTACGGCAGCGCACTTTGCGGCCAAATATCCACCGAGCGCGGCTAAGCAGGGCACACTATGGGGAGCTTCACACGCCGGTATTCTGTGCGCCTATGTTCGCTACGCCACCGACTCCAAACTTTAAATTTGGATAATCGTTGGCATGCTTACTAATCGCCTGCTCGGAAGCCTGCGCCGCAATGATCAGCGACAGCTGTTCGCTGGGTGTAAGCGGGTCGAACTGCGTACTGGCGATATTCTGTGGCAACCACAGCAACGTATACGCCATGTTTACTTCCCCATCGACTGCATTGTCTCCCAACTGATACCGGTCGACGCGCATGCACACCTTGAACTGGCGATTGTTGGCAATGAAGGCATGCTCGGCGACACGCTGCTGTTCGGTGTGAACAACAGTCTGATGCAATCGCTGGTGCAGGGTTCAGGGACGGCGCTGCAAATGACCAGCGCCATGTTTCGCCGCCAATTAGAGCAACTGCCCGCATTCCGCCGGAAGCTGGACCTGTACGCTTTCGTGCTGCAGGGACAATTGGCCCTGACTGCCGCCTGCCTGCGCTTTCACTCCCTCGACCTGCGCCTCGCCCGCTGGTTGCTGATGGCGCATGACCGCTCCGGAAGCGGCAGTATCGATCTCACCCAAGAGCTGCTTGCGGAAATGCTCGGCGTTCGCAGGGTGGGTGTAACCAATGCAGCCGGACGCCTGCAGAAGCTAAAAATACTGAGCTACAGCAGGGGAAAAATTACGATACTGGACCGCGCCGGCCTGGAGCAGGCATCGTGCGCGTGCTATCGCGCCTCAGAAGCGCTGTACGAGGACGCTCTCGGATATACGGGCTGAATTGCCGGCGGCGCCCGCTCTGCGCGCTTCCGTTCCGCTACTCGTTTTATTAGTTTGTTCGCCGTTTAGTATGGCCAGTGCTATGGCTAAACGATTAGCATGCGCCCCATCGCTGATGTCGCTATCGGAATGGACCCGCCGGTGAGTAAACCTCTGTGTATCTACTGCCCGGCTGAGGCCAAAGCCGGGATGCTTGCGCTTGTAATGCTGGTCGCACTGATTCCGTGCGCCGCTGCCTTCGCTCAGCAAGCTCCTGACGTTGCCGCGGCCGAGCGGTCGGAGCCAGTTGCGGGGGATACGCCTGCAACTATTCGCCTGCACGATAAGGTGGGTGCTCCGCCGTGGTTGCTGTTGTCGGGTAGCCAGCGAACTCGTTACGAGGGCCTGCGAAACCAGTTTCGTCCCCTGCTGGCAAAGCATGATCAGGCGCTCGCACTTCGCACACTCTTCACGCTGGGGCTGAACCTCGGTCCGGTCAGTATCGTCGGCGAACTGCAGGACTCGCGTGCCTACCTGACGGATGCCGACAGCGGCGTTTCCACCATCGTGATTAATGCGCTCGAACCGCTGCAGGCTTATGTCAACCTGCAGCTGGAGAACACCTTCACGACCGGGGACGTGTTTAAGCTCCGGGGCGGACTGCAAACCATGGATCTGGGCAGCCGGCGTCTGGTTGCCCGCAACCGGTTTCGCAACACCATCCAGAACTATGCCGGCCTTACCGCCGACTGGCAGGCGGCCAGCGGCATGAGGCTGTTCACTTTTGCGGTACTGCCGGTGCGGGTCGAGCCCTCCAACCTCGAGCGCGCAGACCTGCTGGACAACCGCATCTTGCTCGACCGCGCCGGGTTCGACCTGACCTTTTGGGGCGCCTTCATAAACCGGCCGCTGCCGCTCGACTGGCAGCTGGAAACCTACTTTTTCGGCCTTAATGAAAACGACTCCGGCAAGACGGTTAGTCGTAACCGTCAGCTCTTTACCCCGGGGCTGCGGGTGTTCAGGGCAGCCCGCCCGGGGCACTGGGATGCCGATATCGAGGGCGTACTCCAGTTCGGCAGCAGGCGCCCAGTACTGAACCCGAACGCCGGCGATGCCGACGTGCGCGCGCATTTTTTTCATGCCGCCGTCGGGTACACATTCGCAAGCCGCTGGTCACCCCGCGTGAGCGCCGAGCTTGATTATGCGAGTGGCGACGACCCTGCGACGCCCGGCCGCTACGAGCGCTTCGACACCCTGTTCGGGCCGCGCCGAACCGACTTCGGCCCCACCGACATCTATGGGCCGCTGGGACGCGAGAACATCATCTCCGCCGGAGTCCGGGCAGGCCTTCGGCCGGGTCCGCGCGTGGACGGCTACCTGTCGTGGCGGGCCAACTGGCTGGCAAATACCGGAGATTTTTTCGCGCGCACCGGGCTGCGCGACCCGAACAGCCAGTCGGGACAGTTTGCGGGCCATCAGGTCGAGCTGCGCAGCCGCCTGTGGCTGGTGCCCGACTCATTGCGCTGGGAACTCGGCAGCGCGGTGTTCCTGCAGGGTGCATTTATGCGCAACGCGCCGAATGCTACCGGTAATGGCAACCCGGTCTTCTTCTACACCGGGCTGGAGTTGTTTTTCTAAGCCCTGGGACCCGTCAGCGCGAGCTATCATAATTTTTGTGTCCGCCGGACCGGTGGATAGCGCAGCACCGTCACTGCCAACGCTGCCACCCCTGCACCGCAGGAATCAATTGCGTTAAGGTTGGATCAGAATGGTGGGCAAAGCCGGATATTTCCAAACGTGCTGTGGCCGCCCGGATGCGGGAAGCGACCTCCATGCCAAGCGTGGCAGACGTTGCCGGAATTGGGGGGCAAGTGGACATCGAGCTCAAAAAATGACGATGCCTGTACGTCAAATCGCGGCTCTGCTCTGCCTGCTCGCTGCAGTGGGCTGCGCGACGATTGACTACGACTATCCGCGGCAGCCCGCTTACGTTGTCACTGATACGACCGACACGCGCCTTGGGCTTGCGGTCGCGCCGAGTGCAGCCAGCCATCCTCAGAGCCATGCCGGCTTTGCCCCGCTGAATGACGGTGTTGATGCACTTGCGGCGCGCCTGGTGCTCGCCAGAAATGCGGAGCGCAGCATCGATGTTCAGTACTACCTGATAAAGAACGATATCGTAGGCAGGGTATTCATCGCTGCTCTGCTCGAAGCGGCTGACCGTGGCGTGAGAGTTCGCCTGTTGCTGGACGATATGTTTACGGCCGGGCATGACATCGGCCTGGCCGCGCTGGACTCGCACCCGAATTTTGCGATCCGCGTCTTCAACCCTTTCTACCGCGGCACTGGCGGCAGGGCGCGGAGCGCGGCCACCGGGTTCGGCCGTATCAACCGACGCATGCACAACAAATCGTTCACCGTCGACAATCAGGTCACGGTAGTCGGGGGTCGCAACATCGCGGCCGAATACTTTGGGGCGCGCGAGGACGCGAAGTTCGGCGACCTGGACGTCATGGGCATCGGACCCGTGGTGCAGGAAGTGTCTGACATGTTCGACACCTACTGGAACCACGAAACGGCGCTGCCTGTGCCGGCCATTGTCAAAGAGCTGGACGATCCGGAGGGCGCGTTGACAAAGCTGCGCACACAGCTTGCGACCGCGATGGACGACCTCCGCGACTCAAAATACGCTGCAGCCGTCCGCGTAAAGTATCTGGACTACCTGCAACCGGGCAAGAAGCTCTTCGATTGGTCGCCGTTCGAACTGGTGGTGGACTCGCCAGACAAAGGCGTCAAGCGCAAAGCGCAGGAAGCCGACTCGATTGTCACGCCGCTGGTGCAATCGATCCGCTCAGCGGAACGGGAGTTGATTATTGTCTCGCCCTATTTCGTGCCCACACAAAGCGGCGTCGATGGCCTCGCGGCTTTGGAACGGCGCGGGGTGGAGGTCACCGTAATAACCAATTCGCTGGCCGCAAACAATCAACTGGCGGTGCACGGTGGCTACGCGGCAGCGCGCAAGCCGCTGCTGGCCGCAGGGGTGGATATCTACGAGGCACGGCCCGACGCGGACGTCGCCGGGACGGAATTTGTTGATGCCAGCGGCGCCAAGGCAACACTGCATACCAAGGCTTTTATGGTCGACGACAGAGAAGTTTTCATCGGCTCGTTCAACTTCGATCCGCGTTCAGCCTATCTCAACACGGAACTGGGCATCATCATACGCAATGCAGAGCTGGCGGCGCGCTACGGTTTGCTCATCGAGCAGGCACTTAGCACGCAAACTTTTGAAGTGTTGCTGAATGATGACGGCGATTTAAGCTGGCGCGGCTACCGGGATGGCGCAGAGATCATCTACACCAAGGAACCCGAAACGACGTGGGTGCAGCGAACCATGGCGTGGTTTGCACGCATTATTCCAAAGAGCCAGCTGTAAACTGCGGACGGAGCCCGCGACGCTATCGCGCGCTTTGCAGCGGCCCGTAATGATTCTCCGGCTTTGCACTGAACCGAATGATAGACGCGGTGCCGCCGACTGAACGCATGGGGCCGTGTTTGATTCGCGGCGGTCGGAAGAAATAGTCGCCCGCCCGCAGTGAGTGCTCGCGGCCGTTCTCGTGAAGCGCGATCTCACCCGCTAGCTTAAAGCTTTCCTCAACGCAGTCGTGGTGCTCAGCGCGAGGTTCTGACCATCCAGCCGGTATTTCCATATATAGAGTCATACCGCCGGTTGCGGGGTCGGTGCGCAGTACTGTGACCACGATACCTGGCACGGGACCGGCGACCGGTGTGGGATACCGCGCGGCTACATTGAGGTTGACACTGGCAGGCACAGCGCCCGGTGCCGCCGAGCCTGTTGTCAGCGGCCCGTCGAGCATTGCCAGCACCAGCGTATCCTGCTCTGCCAGCATGGCTCCCATGTTACTGCCCGCCGGATACCATGCGAAGTGCCGGGATTCGAGCATATGGCAACCTATTGTTAGGGCGCCCTCGATAACGAATAGCTGGACTGGCGCGCGGCACAGCAACCCGGTTGACGAGCGCCAACCGGCCGGAAATCTCCACAACCCCGTCAGTGCCCCGGCGTCGGAGTCGCGGGACAGAACTTTTAACGCACTTCCGGCCACCGCCGCCGGCAGCAGCCCGGCCGGATCTTGCCAGGCTACAAGGCCGCTGCTCAGCTTCGGGGTATAGGCACGCTGCCACATATTCAAGCCGGCTTGCGGGCCAAAAACAGCTGCCATGGAAAACGCCAGCGCGACGGAATTGCGTCTGCCGCCAGCAACCCTGTGCCGTCATCGAACGGCCGCATCTCGATGGCACCAAAGCCGCTGGCCGCCAGCAGGCCCGCAAAATCTGTGGTGCAGAAGGCGCGCATAAAAGCCTCGTTGTTGCGGCGTGCATGTCCGTAGTGAATAAACTGGCCCCAAATGCCACCGGGCGGGCTGTGAAAATCGAGGTTCACAAACCAGCCACCGGGAGCCAAGATACGATACGCCTCGGCGACTGCCTGCCGCAGAGCTGAACGCGGCAACTCGTGCAGCAGAAAGGTCGAATGCACGAGATCAAAACAGGCATCAGGGAAGTTGGTCTGCTCCATAGCTTGCTGTGACCAATGCACGCGGAGGCCCTGCCCCGCGGCGCGGGCGGCGGCCAGCCGGAGACACGGCGCTGCAAGGTCAATACCGTGGAGCTCCGCCTGCGGGTACAAACGGGCAAACGGCACGGTACTCGCGCCGGTGCCGCAGCCCCAGTCCAGAATGCGCCGAAAAGCGCCGCGCGGCGTGGCTGCGGCCATCTTGCGGTGTACCGCAAGCGGGTCGGCGTGCAGGGGAGTCGTGGTTTGACGAGCAAATTCGTAGACCAGACCCGC
>JAZBOT010000127.1:0-20481 GCA_036351295.1 Gammaproteobacteria bacterium
ATCAAGAGCCGCATTCCGGCGGAGTTGATCCGTAATCAGACGTTCGTCCTGGCCAAAGCCTGACCTCGGAGCGCGGCGCTGCTGGCGTTTGGGCCCTGCAGGCCTTACGCTTTCCTTATCAGGAGCACTAACGCATGTCGATATGGCATACCAAGAAAGACCAGCCCGAAATCGTCCCGAAGTTCATGGCCTGGCTCGAGGGCCGCAACCCCGGAGAAATCGAGTTTCACCAGGCGGTTTACGAAGTCGGTATCAACGTACTGCCGTTTTTGCGCCAGCACCCCAAATACATGGATGCGGCAATCTTCGGGCGACTGACGGAGCCGGACCGCATCATCACCTTTCGGGTGGTCTGGGAGGATGACTCGGGCAAGGTGCAGATCAATCGCGGTTATCGTGTCCAGCACAGCAATGCGATCGGCCCCTACAAGGGCGGCATACGCTGTCATCCCAGCGTCAACCTGAGCATCCTCAAGTTCCTGGCGTTTGAACAGACGTTTAAGAACAGCCTGACGGGTCTCCCGCTGGGGGGTGGCAAAGGCGGCTCCGATTTCAACCCCAAGGGCAAGTCCGACCGTGAAGTTATGCGTTTCTGCCAGAGCTTCATGACGGAGCTGTACCGGCATATCGGCCCTAATACGGATGTGCCGGCCGGCGACATCGGGGTGGGGGCGCGCGAGGTGAGCTACATGTTCGGTCAGTACAAACGGCTGGCCAACGAATTTACCGGGGTGATGACCGGCAAGGCGCTGCAGTTTGGTGGCAGCGAAGTGCGCGTCGAGGCCACCGGCTACGGCTGCGTCTACATGCTCGAGGATATGCTGGCGGCCCACGGCGACTCCATCGAAGGCAAGACCGCCGTCGTGTCCGGCTCGGGTAACGTGGCTCAGTACGCCGTTGACAAGCTGATTGAAGTGGGTGCCAAGCCGGTGACGCTGTCCGACTCGGACGGCTTTATTTATGACCCCGACGGAATCGACTGCGAAAAGTTGCTGTGGGTGCGTGAACTGAAAGACGTCCGGCGCGGCCGCATCAAGGAATACGCTGACGAGTTTGGCGTCGAGTATCATGCCGGCGAGCGCCCTTGGGCTGTGCCCTGCGATGTGGCCCTGCCGTGCGCCACGCAGAACGAGATTACGCAGGAGGATGCCGAGCAGCTGATCAAGAACGGCTGCATCGCGGTCTCGGAGGGTGCCAACATGCCCTCCCGGCAAGGGGCCATCGATGCGTTTCAGTGTGCGCGCACACTGTTCGCACCGAGCAAGGCCGCCAATGCCGGCGGCGTGGCCTTGTCGGGGCTCGAAATGACCCAAAACAGCATTCGCATGTCGTGGAGCCGCGATGAGCTCAACCGTCAGCTGCGCCAGATCATGAAAGACATTCACAACCGCTGCGAGGAACGTGGCCGCGAAAGCGACGACTACATTAACTATCTCAAGGGTGCGAACATTGCCGGGTTCGTTAAAGTCGCCGATGCGATGCTCGCCTACGGAGTGATGTAGGCGTGAGTATCGAGCCGTCAATTGAGCGGGCACGGTTTACCTGCCCCAGTTGCGATGAGATAGCCGAGCAGGTCTGGCTCAATGTCTATGCCTCCCCGGTCAATAATCCGGCCGGTGTACCGCTGCGCATCGCCGGCGCGGGCCTCGAGCAGTTGCGTAATAACCCGCAGTTTCCGCCCGAAGTGCGCGAGCAGAAGGTCGCTTACTGGAACAAGGTCAACAGCGGTGAAGTCTTTCTTGACCGCTGGGCGCCGGTGCAAACCGACCTGTTCGTTGCCGGCCTCGAGCTAAGCGTGTGCCGCAACTGCGGTGCCACGGCCGTGTGGCTGGGTGGTGACTGCGTGCGTCCCGCCCCCTAAATCCGTATATTCGGAGGCCGCGGGCGGGGTGGTCACACCGGCGCCCGGTTGTTATCACCATAAAACGGGGCGAAGTATGAAGCACTGGGGGCATCGGTCTGCGGTTCGGGGCGCGCACGGGGTGGCGGCGCTGGTTTGGACAGTGATTGCCGGGACTAACGCGGCCACAGCCGCCGGCACGACGGCGGAGTTCTGTCCCGAAGTCTACCCGAAGCGCGTGATCTCGCTGCCTTTCAACCCCGCTTTCCTGCACATCGAAAAGTTCAACACTGCGGATGGCGGGCAGCGTGATGCCCTGCTGATGTCGAGTTTTTATAACGCCATCAAGAACCCGGCAGGGACAAAGCTGGAGCGGTTGTTTCAGCGCGATCTGGTGGCCCGCATCACGGACCTTGACGGCGACCCTGAGCAGGCGCCTCCGGTCGAGATTATCAGCGATCTTGACGAAGTGCCGCGGCAGGTCTGGCCCAACGAAACCTCGCGCGTGCCCGACGGGGTAGTGCCGTTTGAAGCCGTGGTGTCACCGCAGGGCTTTCAGTCGGCAGCGCCGCCCGGCCGCCTGAGCTTAATCAATCTCGATGACCCCCGGCGGGGCGAGTACCTTGTCGATCAAAGCAGCTTCCAGCCGCCAAAGTGCGCGCCCGGCAGCCGCGATAACCAGCCGTGGTTTTATCACGATGCGGCGTTTATCGATATGGATGACGACGGGCTGCTGGATATCGTGAGCGTGCGCTCAAGCTTCAAAGTGCGCGGCGGTTTTTGCCCGCCGTCCGGGCAGTTGCTGTGGTTCCGTAATCCGGGCGCCGACCTGCAGCCCGATGTCGAGTGGGAGGAGTTCGTGCTGGTTGACACGGTGCCCAAGCCGGGTGGTCCGGAGGTCAACATGAAGGCGGCGGACATGGACGGCGACGGCGTGCCGGAAATTATCGCGACGCACTTTTTTAAGTACGACGGCATCACGATATACGGCGCACCCGAAGGCGGGCGCTGGTCAGATGTCGACCCCGTGAACGGGCCCTTCGTGCGCCAGAACGACATCATGCGCGGCCAGGGCAATCCGTTTGCGGTGCATGTTGAAGACCTGAACCTGGACGGCCGACTCGATGTGCTGACCAGCAATCACCAGCCGGATGGCTGCTTTGAGGTCACCCAAAGCGATGTGCCGGGGCGGGTCATCGTGCTCGAACAGCCCCGCCGCGGCGACATCTTCAAGCGCAAGTGGCAGCTGCACGTGGTCAAAGACAACATTCGCCCGAACCCCACGTTTCCGGCACCGAAGATGGGTCCCGGGCGGCTGGCGCCGAACCGCGCGGTGGCGTTCTGGCCCGCGCGTGTCCTGCAGGGAGTGACGCGCCCGTGGTTGCTGGTCGGCGGCGATGAGGCCTCTAAGGTCTGGGTGCTGAAACCGCGCTATCCGCTCGACCCGAGTCGCTGGGAATACGACTCAGCGGTCATTTTCGACATCAACGACCACTACGGCGCGAATGCCTCGCAGACCTTGCTGGATGACCCGCAGGGCATCACCATCTCGACCATCGGTGGTCTGACCTGGCGTTACGACCAGGCGGGTCCGCTGGGACTGGCCGAAATTTACTTCCCGGTGTTTGAGGCGCGCGATATCCACGTGATCAGCTTCCGGCCAACCGACGCCGGCCGCATTGCCTGCCCTCCGGACGTCAGCGTGGCCTGCCCGGTTAACTAGCAGTGCAGCCCTCGCGTTACGGGTCGCGGGCTAGCTGCGCTCGAACTGTTCGCGGATCGCCTCGGCCATCCACTCCTCAACAAAGTTGGGGTGCTCTGCGATGCCCTTTTTGTTGAACTTGTAGTCGAGGCCTTTGAGGTCTTTGCGGAGTTTCGACTGAATGCTGCGCGTGCCGATGAGGTTGGTCACGATCAGCACATCGTGGCCCGCGGCGTTGGCATCCGCCACCATCTTGCGCAGTTTGGCGACATTGGCGTCGCGCACCTCCGGGGTCGCGTCATCCTGCAGCGTGATGGCCTCGACATTCACGAAGTCGCTGTCTTCCTGCATGATCTTGGCCAGACTCGCCAGTTCGCCCAGCACGATCTCATTGTCGTCGTCGAAACTCGGGCCGTGGGCCGCGATAATCACCCATTCATTGCTGGGCCGGGTGCTGATCTCGAGCGCATGATCAATAAGTATCTCGGCAACCAGCGGGTCGTCGCCCGGGGGCGCGGCAAACAAAATTTCAGCATCGGTTTTGACGCGCGCGACGCTGGCATACGGAGCTTCATCCTCCAGCCCGAAGATGTATTCCCATTGCCGCATCATCGTGTTGTGCGAAGTTGAGACGATGGGCACTACGACGATTTTTTTTGCGCCGGCTGCGGTCAGGTCATCGAGCGCCAGCTGAATGTGGTCAGACATCATCATGCTCATACCGGGTGCCATCGCGGTCGGAAAAATACCGGAGAACATTTCGACTTCCTGTTTAAACAGCGGGTCGCCGTCGCGAAAGCCATGCAGCAGAATGAGCACGCCCTGCTCACCCTCCACGCCGTCATCGCTCAGATACCAGGCGTAGTTTGAGCCCATCATTTTCATGCTGAGGCCAATCTCCGCGTCACTGTAGGCTGCGTACAGCGGAATTTTGGCGCGCAGCTCATCGGCGACTTCCGGCGTGACGTTGTGGGCCATGCCGAACATCCGCCGGCCGAGTTCGTCCGGTTCGGTGCTGTGACCGGCCATATCATGGTCGCCTGCCATGCTGTGCCCGCTCATGTCGTGGTCGCTGTGATCTTCTGTGGCCGCGGTATGTCCGCCGGCCAGCGTAAGCAGGGGGAATGCAATGCCGGCCAGGAGCACGGAACTCGCTGCTGCGGCAAGTTGACGGAACGGGATGGTGACGCGCATAAGCCTATCCTCGGGTTGCCTGCCTGATGCGTTCGATTATGCGCACGAGCGCCGTCGGTATGCCAGCGAGGGCGGCCAAACCGCGGTTGAGCGCAACTTTATACCGCCACGTGGACAGCCTGACAGCGGGGCTTAAGCGGGCGCGGTCTCGTGATGCAGTTCCGATACATAGCTCGGTACCGGCAGGTCATGGGCCTTGGCCAGCGATTCCTCGTCCATCAACGCCGAGATCAGCGGCCGCAACAAACCATCATGTGAATCGTAGACCGAGCCATGCAGGATAGGCCGCTGGCCGCGGGCCCACGCGCGCTGGATAATCGGCGTGCGCGCCAGCTGGAACACCTGTTTAACAACGTTGAGCTCTACCAGCCGTTCCTCGCGTGACTGGTCGTCCGGCAGCGCAGCCAGTTCATCACGATGCCTGAGATGCAGTTCGCGCACGACATGCAGCCAGTGATCAATAATCCCGTGGCCCATCGGGGCCATGGCCGCCTTGATGCCGCCGCAGCCGTAGTGGCCGATGATGACGATGTGCTTGACGTCCAGCACTTCAACGGCGTACTCGATCACGGACAGCGTGTTGAAGTCATTCGGGTGCACCTGGTTCGCCATGTTGCGATGCATGAGAATTTCGCCGGGCTGCGTGCCGGTAATGGCTTCGCTGGGTATGCGTGAGTCATGCCCGCCAATGAACAGGAAATACGGCTCCTGGCGCTGCGAACGGCGTTCGAAGTACTCCGCATCGCTGTTGACCATGGACTCGGCCCATGTGCGGTTGGCTTCGAATAGTTTTTTGTACTTCTCCATACTGTCAGTGACCTGAATTAGACGATGCGGCGAGGGGCGGAATGCCGACGAGTCGATAGTCGATTTCACGCAGCTCGGCGGTTACCCGGAACTCGTGCAGAATTTCCAGCACATCGTGATCAAAGCACTTGGTATTGCGCCCGTCAATCTCGATCCGGGAACCGGGCGGCAGCGCGTCGAGCGTCTGGCCGATATTGGCCTTGCTCAGGAAGGTCACCTGATCGGGCAGCTGGAATCGCTGCAACAAAGCGTCGGGCGGGCTGACGCGCGTGAGGGCCGGCTGCCGCAGGTACTCAGAGAGTATAAAGGTCAGACCGACAAGCATACCCACCGCAATGCCCACGAGCAGATCGGTCAGAACGATCGCAATGACGGTCACGCCAAACGGAATAAACTGCTGCAGCCCCAGGCGGTAAGTCGAGACCCACAGCGCCGGCGCGGCCAGCTTATAGCCGGTGTACAGCAAAATGGCGGCCAGCGCCGACAGCGGAATATAGTTGAGCGCCGACGGAATGGTGAGTACCGCGCCCAGTAGCAGCACGCCGTGCAGGATCGCCGAGTAGCGGGTGCGCCCGCCCGCCTGCACATTGGCCGATGAACGCACAATCACCCCGGTGATGGGCAGGCCGCCCACCATGCCCGACAGCGTGTTGCCGACGCCCTGGGCCAGCAACTCCCGATTGGTGTCCGACTCGCGCTTGTACGGGTCCATGCGGTCGGTGGCCTCGAGGCTGAGCAGGGTCTCCAGGCTCGCCACAACCGCCAGCGTGAAGCCGAGGCGCCAGATATCCGGATTGGTGATGGAGTTTAAATCCGGGAAAATAATGAACGTGAGCAGGTCGCCGGCTGTTTCGGCCACCGGCAGTTCCACCAGATGCGTTACGCCAAGCACCCACTCAGGGCTGATGACGCCGAACACCGCGTTCAGCGCAATCGCCGCCAGCACGACCACCAGCGGGCCGGGCAGCAGCTTGATCGTCTTAAGCGTCGGCGACTTTTCCCATAACACCAGCAGAATCAGCGACACGAGGCAGATGATCACAGCGCCCGGTTCAATCGCATCAAATGCCGAAAACAGGGCGGAAAAACTGTTTTCGCCGTCCGGTTGCACAAACGATTCGTCACCGAGGTAGTCGGAATCGTAGCCGACCGCGTGCGGCAGTTGCTTGAGGATGAGAATCACCCCGATGCCGGCCAGCATCCCGCGGATGACCGCAGACGGAAAGTAGTAGCCAATCACCCCCGCGCGCAGCACGCTGAGCACGATCTGCAGTACGCCGCCGATAATCACGGCCGTCAGAAATGCCGGAAACGAACCCACCGTGGTAATGCCGGCCAGCACAATCGCGGTCAGGCCCGCGGCGGGCCCGCTCACCATGAGCTCCGAATCGGACAGCAGGCCAATCACAATACCGCCGATCACCCCGGCAATCAGGCCTGAGGACAACGGCGCGCCGGACGCCAGCGCGATGCCGAGACAGAGCGGCAGGGCAACCAGCAGCACGACAATCGAAGCCGGCACATCCTGGCGCCAGCTCTCGGCAAACGGCGGGGTGGAGTGATCGCGGGCCTGCCGCGCGGCCTTCCGCGCCTCGGCCGCGGCGCTACCGGTTGCCGAGCCGCCGCCACCCGTCCGCTTGCGGCGGGGTGGAATAGATGCGGTGGGCGTGTCTGTCATGCAGTTAACTCCTGATCCAAATCTGAGTACCTGTGCTGCCGGGTGCGACAGTGCAGGACGTGATGCGGGGAATTATTGCATGCCGTTGTCGCCGGCTGCGAACCGTTCTCAACTAGGAGATCGCGGCCATCAGTTTGCGGAGCCCGCTGGAAATACCGGCGCGCTCTTCCGCGGTCAGCGCCGCAATATGCAGGTCGGCGACCGTCAGCCGCGCCTCGAGGGCCTTGTCTGCCAGCTCGCGGCCCGCTGCGGTCAGTGTCACCAAAACACCGCGTCGGTCATCGGGGTCGGGTTCCCGAGTCACCAGGCCCCGCTGGACCAGCCGGTCGATCCGGTTGGTCATGGCGCCACTGCTCAGCAACGATTCACGCGCCAGCGCTGTGGCCGGCAAGCTGCAGCGGTCACCCTGCCGGAGCAATGCCGACAGCACATCGTATTCCCACATTTTCAGGTCGAGCGCTTCCAGGGCTTCGTCTTCGCCGCGGCGCAACAATTTGGCCGCATCCTGCACCCGGGCAATCACGTCAAGCCCGGAGCAATCCAGCTCGGGTCGCTCAGCGGACCACTGGCCCAGCAAATGGTCAATGCGATCAGTCATGGCGGGGGATGATAAACCAAGAATAGTTTGATATCAAAACTCTTGACATGAAGCTAAAACCCGCTATAAGGCGAACTTAAAGCAGCGTTTTTTCGGTATTGGCCGGGTGTCACGACCCCTTAATACAGGCATGAGAAAAAAAGTTATGGACGATGATGATTTCGACGACGATCTGGACGGTGAGGAAGAGATTGAAGAAATCGACCTCGACGCCAGGATTTCGGGCAAGAGCGGCGTCAACTGGCGGCGTGTCGAGTTGATGCGCGAACAGCAGCAGCTCAGGCGCCAGCTCGAAGACTACAACGACTACCTCGAATAGCCGGGGTGAGGACATGGGCAAACACAAAACACCGCATTTGAATGCACGCAACTGGCGCAACCTGGATGACGCCGCGGATGAACTGGACGAACCCGCGTTTCAGAAACTGCGGCGGGGCAAGCCGGGCGCAGACGGCGACCGCAAAAAGGCCGGCGCCAAGCCGCGCGATGCGTTCAGCCGCCAGCGCATCGACGAGCAGCCGGACTAGTACCGCGGCTTTACCTCGCCAGCGTCCGGCCCCGCGGCCGGACGCTGGCGGGAGCGCAGCTATTCGGCCGCCGCGGGCGCCGGGTCGGGTACTTTAACGGTCTTGCCCGACTCGCCTGGGAAACCGGCAAACAGCGCGCGGGCGAGCGCCTGCATGGTTGCGGTGGGGCTGTCCGGTCCGCTTTCACCCGTGCGCACCGCTGTGCCTTCCCAGGTGACCGCGTTTTCGGCGGTTGCCACCAGGGTTACCGCGAGTCGCGTTACATAGACCTGGCCGCCGGCGCTGCCGCCGACCGGCATGTTAACGCTGCCGCCGACACCCACGTTACCCCCGAACGATCCGCCGCCCACGCCGATGGAAAACGGCGAACGCTTGGGCGGGGTCTGCTGCAGACCACGCTGTACGTCGACGCGGGCCCGCAGCGGCGCATCCGCCGCATCGGTGGGCGTAAAGCCTGCAGCGGCCAGCTCGCTGGCGACAATCCCAAAGTACTGCTGGTACTCGAGGCTGTCCGCGTTGGCCGCATCAGCGGGCTCAATGATTACCGCCTGCCGCTCTATGGGCGTACCGAGATGAAACCGCGTCACCTCGGTGTCGCGCGAGTTGGACGAAGCGCACGCCGTGGTCAGCGCTACCAGTGCCAGTGCCGTAAGCCGCAAACTGAGTCGTGTCATGGATCACTCCGGTGGACTTGCCACGCTTTGGAATAGGCGCTTATTGTGCCACGCCGGGGCCCCCGTGGGCACCGGCGCCGCGCCCGTCAGGCGGCAGCGGCCGTCAGGTTCAGCCGCCGGGCGCGCACCAAACTCAGTGCCAGCACAGCGAGCAGGGCGACCGCGGCCGTGTTGAGTCCCTGCCACCCCAGCTGCGCCAGCAGCAATCCGGCGGCGAGCGAGCACAGCGCCGTGATGCCGAACATGATGCTTTCATTCGCGGCCCGCACCCGGGCGGCGGCCGCGTCGGGCACTGCGGTGGTCAGCAGCGTCGTGCCGCCGAGAAACAGCAGGTTCCAGCCCAGCCCCAGCAGTACCAGCGCGACCCGGTACTGCAGTACCTCCTGACCGGACAGCGCCACGGCAATCGCCATGCCTTCAAGCGCCAGTCCGACCCACAACATGCGCCGGATGCCGAGGCGCGCAATCAGCCACCCGCTGAATAACGACGGTGCGTACATGGCGATAACGTGCCACTGAATGACGTCGGCCGTAGCCGTGACGCTGTGCCCGTCCATGATGTGCATGCTGACCGGGGTGGCCGTCATCAGCAGAGTCATCACTCCGAAACCCGCGGTCGCGGCGATGATCGCAAGCTGCACTTCGCGCCGCCGCAGCAGGTCTGCCAGTGCGTTCCCGGCGGTCGCGGCCACAGCCGCCGCGACTGCCGCTGGCGCAGCGGCCGCGCGGCGGGTGGTCAGCGGCAGCAGCATAAAGATGACGGCGGCCGGTGCGAACACGACCGGCAAGATAATGAAACTGCCGGTGAAATCGACTGCCAGCAGGTTGCGATACTGCAGCGTGAGCCAGGGCGTGACGACTGCCGCACCCAACGTGCCGAGCATCAGCGCGCCGAGGGCGCGGCTGACAAACGCCACAGGCACGTGGTCGGCCACTGCAAAGCGGTATTGCGCGACGACCGCCATGTTGCCGCCGAGCATAAAAGAACCCGCGCAAAACAGCGCAAACGAATCGCTCACGATCGCATAGGCGGACAGCAGCGCACCGCCGCTCGCCCAGACCAGGCCGCCGATAAAGACGGCACGCCGGCCCCAGCGGTCGATCAGCATCGCAGTGGGTAGCGTCGACAGCGCCACGCCGACGACGACGGCGGCCAGCGGCAGGGTGGCGACGTCCGCTGCGGGAGCCAGCTGCGCACCGACAATGCCGGAGAGCGTCGCGAGCGTAATCTGGCCGGCGGACGCCAGCAGTGTTGCCACCGTCATACCGGTGAGCACGCGCCAGGCGCCGGCTGTCATGGTGGCAGTGTCCATTGGCGCGCCGTGCGGTAACGTTAGGGGCCGGCAGAGTACCACCGATGCAGGTCGGTGTGCTCTGCCGGCCCCGCCGGGCTTAGATGTTGCCGCCCCCGAACCGGGCCCGGAAGCCGAGCGTCAGGGTGCGGCCGGGCAGCGGCGCGAAGGCCGCCAGAAACGAAGCGCTGCGCCGCGCTTCGGCATCCGTGAGGTTGTTAATCCGACCAAACACCTCCCAGTCGGTCTTGAATGCGTTAAAGCGCCGCACATAGTTGACGTTGACCAGCGTGAAATTGTCGGTTGCAAACGAACTCACGTCGTTCTGTTCGCCGTGATGAATGACATCAATGGACGATTCCCAGTCGGCACCCGCGGCGCCCAGCGTCAGGCCGGCACGCCACGGCGGAATCCGCGGCAGCAGTCCGCCGTCGGCCAGCCGCGCGCGGACAAAGTCGCCAAACACGCGCGCCGTCGGCTGAATGCCCGCGACCGGGCTGAAGCGGTATTCGGCGGCGCCTTCGGCCCCGTAAAACTCCGCGTCGGCCTGCGTGTAGATCGCTTCCGGCAGGTCGTCGACTACCGCACCCGTGAGGTCCAGATAGACGTAATCGGCAATGTCGTAGTAGTAGACCGACGTGTCCCAGGTAAAGTCGCCTTGCGTGCGGCGCAGGCCGAGCTCGACGTTGGTCGAATCTTCGGTCGAGACCGAGTTGCCGTTGGCCAGCAGCCCGACCTCAAACAGCCGCGTCGCCAGGTGCGCGCCGTTGGAATACAGCTCCTCGGCGTTGGGATTGCGCTGGGTGCGCGACAGGTTGACGACCACTTCCTGCGAGTCGCCGGCATTGATGATCGCCCCGGCCGCGAGCGAGAACGCGTTGTCGTCATAGCGGGCAAACTCGACGTTGGTGTGCTCGAGGCTTTCCACCCGCGCGGCCAGATTCAGCGCGCCCCAGTCAAAGTCGCGTTCTTCGACCAGAAACAAGCCGTAGCTTTGGGTTTCGGTGGCGGAGACGAAGGCTTCTTCACCGACCGCGCTGAAGTCGCGGTCGTCCAGCTGCACCCCGACGACGCCCGCAAAGCCGGCGAAGCTGCGGTGCGCGAGTTCGAGCCGCGTCTGCCACTGCTGGTTGTCGAAGCGCGTGGCAATTTCGCCCGACGGCTCGATTTCCTGATGCGTGTAGTCATTGTTACCCAGCGTAAAACGCACCGTTTCGAACACGCGGTTATCCAGCGCATACTCGCCGCGCAGGTCAACGCGGGTTTGCTCAAGATCCAGAAACGGCCCTTCGAACAGCTCCGGCTCGCCGGGATCACCTTCTTCTTCTTTGGGCCCCGGCAGTCCGTAGGTCGACTCGAGCCGACTGACCGATGCGCCCAGGTAACCGCGGTCGCCGACCCACGAAGCCCCGGCCGCAAAGCCGTCTGAATCGCTGTAGCTGTTCTTTAAGGTGCCCTCCTGCTCATCGGCATCCCGGTCTGCCGGGTCCGCTGTCGCAAAGCCCGGGATGTCGATGTTCTCCGTCGAGCGTGTAAACGCATCGACATGCCACGCAAAGGCCCCGGCACCGCCATCGAGGCGGCCCACTACCGTGCGTTCTTCGGTTGCGGTGTCGCCGCGCACTTCCACAGCGCCGCCGATGGGCGCAGCCGCCGGCGCCTTGGGCACGCGGCTGTCAATGACGTTGACGATGCCCCCGGCCGCGCTGCTGCCATACAGCAGCGTGCCCGGACCGCGGATGATTTCCACCCGGTCTGCCAGCAGCGGCTCGACGGTGACGGCGTGATCGGGACTCACGTCCGCCACGTCGAGGGTGGGGGACGAATCGGTCAGCATCAGCACGCGCGAGCCGCTGAGGCCCCGAATGATGGGTCGGCTGGAGGCCGGGCCAAAGTAGCTGCTGCTGATGCCGGGCTCATTGGCGAGGGTTTCGCCCAGCGTCGGGGCGCTGCGCTTCAGCAGTTCGGCGCCTTCCAGCACCTGCACGGGCTGCAGCACGCGCGCCAGTGACGTGGCCGTCACCGTCAGTTCTTCGGGGGTCGTGGAGTCAGTCGCCGCCGTGGCAGCCACTGAAGTAAGTGCGGCAACGCCAGCGGCGACCGCAGAGATAAAAATACGCATTATTGAGTGCTCTGTTCAAATCAATCACAACAGCGTGCAAGACGCGTGACGCGCGTCTGCACGATAGGGTTTGGCTATGTGATGGAACGGAACACGGGTGGCGCACGGGCGCGGTGCGCAGGGAATAACTGCCGCGGCGTGCAGCTCGGCAGCCTGCCGACAGCCAGCAGCGTGCACAGCACGACAAACACTGCAGTGGCGGCTGTCGCCGTCAGCGCCAGCGGACGATCGTGACCGACGCAGAGCTCACAGCTCTCGCCGGCCTGATGATCCACCGTCAGATCATGCACCCACCCGGATAGCTGCAGCAGGCCAACCAGCATCAAGCTGAGGCAGGCTGCTCGGGACGCGCGCAGATTTCGACGATCAATCATGGCGCGACATTATCAGCAACCGACCCCGCCGGGCAATCGGGAGTTGACCGTGGGTGGCCTCGGCATTTCAACGTGGTCGCGGGACAACGCGTGCGGTCAGACAATCGCCGGGGTTTGCCTTGCCGGACGGGCGGCGTACCATGCACCCGCACGGGTTCTCGTGCAGTGGTTGGGTGTATCAAGCAGGTGGCAAAGCTGTGGTGGGCATATCCGGGCCTCGCGGTCTGGCGGGCCGTGTGTCGGCGCACGCTGCGTCGCTATCGGCGCCGTTTGCGCCACGGCCCCGCGACCAACGCCGCTACGCTGCGGCGGATTCTGAGCGCGGCCGCCGAAACCACAACGGGTCGCCAGTTTGGTTTTGCCGAAATCCTCGCTGCTCCCGATCCCGAGCAGGCGTTTCGCGAGCGGCTGCCGCTGCGTGACTACGCCAGTCACGCCGAATCGATTCAGGCCATCGCGCGGGGCGATGCTGACGTCTTGTTTGCGGGCCGGCCCGGCATGTTCGTGGCCACCTCGGGCACCAGCAATGATCCGAAGCTGTTGCCCACGACGGCGTTGCAACAGAACAGCGCGCTCGAACATATCGCGCTGCTGGCGCCCGCGTTGCGCTGGGAGGTGGCCCCGCAGCTGCGGCTGAATCAGCGCAGCATCAACCTGATGCTGGCCAGCGACCCGGCCAACGCCATGCCGGGCGGCGTGCCGCTGGGCATGTCGAGTGCCGGCGGGTTACGCAAGGTGCTGCGGGCCGCACCCTTTATCTGGACCTCGCCCGCCGCCGTGTTCGAGCTGCGCGAGCATGCCATGGCACTGTATCTGCATGCGCTGTTTGGCTTGCGTGACCGCGACGCGGGCTGCATCGAAGCGATTTTCGGCACGCACATACTAAGCTGGATGAACATGGTGATGAGCCGCCGCGATGAACTGGTCGCCGACCTGCGCGAAGGCCGGATCAGCGCCGACCTGCCGCTACCCCCCGCCGTGCGCGCCACCCTCGAGGCGCAACTCAGTCCCGAGCCCGAGCGTGCCGCCGAGGTCGCGGCGGCTTTCGCGGCCGGCGAGGCCGGACTATTGCAGCGGCTGTGGCCGGAACTGCGGGTGCTGAGCACCGTGGTCAGCGGAGCGTTTGCGGTGAGCTTGCCGCGGTTACGCTGGCTGGCAGGACCGGACATCAAGATCTGTGCTTCCAGTTTTGGCGCCACCGAGAGCATGGTCGGGGTCAACATGTGGCCGGACCAGCCGGATCGTTATGCGCTGGCGGTGGGCTCGGGCTACTTCGAGTTTCTGCCGGTGCAGGCGGTGCATGCTGTGCAGCCGCAGGCACTGGCGATCGACGCGGTGGTCGTCGGTGAATGCTACGAACTCGTGGTCACGACGTTTGCCGGTTTGTATCGGTACCGGCTCGGCGACATCGTGCGCGTAAGTGACGAGATCGCCGGTACCCCGGTGTTTGAGTTCGACCACCGCCTGGGTGACGTGCTGGACCTGGTCGGTGAGAAAACCACGGAGAAGCATACCCAGCAAGTGGTGGCGGAGCTCGCGCGGCAGGGTCTCGGCGCGGCCAGCGCGATCAGCAATTACACAGTCGTTGCCGACTGCACCGCGGCCGGGCTGCGCTACCGGGTGTTTATCGAACTCGCGGCGGCCGACGCCGGGCATGCTGCCGGCCCGGAACTGGCGGTGCTGTTTGATGAGCTTTTGCAGGTTGTTAATCCCTCTTACCGCACGCTGGCGCGGGCCAACGGGCGGCTGGCGCAGGCCGATGTGCAGCTGGTGGCGCCGGGCAGTTTCGCGGCGCTCGAAGACCGCCGCTATCAGCAGGCGGCCGGCGTCAGCCGCAACCAGGTAAAGGTGCCGCGGGTGCTGAAGGACGTAGCTCAGATCGAGCTGCTGGAAGCCGCCGTCCTGCGCTCAACGGCTTAAACCGGCGTGCGGGTTGCGGGTTCTATTCGATACGCTGCGCCGGATGCCTGGCATGCACTGCTGCGCGCGCGCGCGCTGGCAGCGCCGCGCGAGCATGACCGGGAGGCGCTGCTGCAGGCCTTCGCTGCGCACTCGGGGTTTTACCGGTCGCGCCTGGCGGGTATCCGTCAGTGGGAGGCGGTGCCGCCGCTGACCAAGCCCGACGTTGCCGCGGTGCCGGTGAACCGCAGCGGCATCATGTATGACACGCGTTCCTCCGGGACCAGTGGCCGGCAGGTGCTGATCCAGAACAGTCAGCCCGAGTGCCGCTTCCGGCAAGCCCTGGCCTATCGGCCGCTGCTGTTCAGTGAGCTGGATGCCGAAGTCCGGCAGTTAATTTTCGTCGACGGTACCGCGGTCGATACCGTCGCCAAGGCGCAGTTTCCGTTTCCCTATGGCGATCGCCGCTATCTGACCTGGCGCGCCGGCATCGGCGCCGACCCCGCGGCTATTCTGCGGCTGCTGCGGGCCGTGCGCCCGCAACTGATCCGTGGCCTCAGCAGCGGCATCGTGCGCTTCGTCGATGCCGTGGGCGCGGCCGCGCTGCAGGACGCGGGTATCCGGCTGGTGTCGCCGTCCGGTGAAACCTTGCTGGCGGCCTGGCGGGCGCGCCTTGAGGCCGCGTTTGCAGCCCCGGTGCTCGATCGCTACGGGGCCACGGAGACCGGCGCCATCGGCTGGCAGTGCCCCTATTGCCGCCAGTACCACGCCAACACCGACGAGATGATTCTGGAGGAGAGCGCCGACGGCGTGCTGGCGACCCCGCTGTTTGTCGAGACCCAGCCGCTGCTGCGTTATTGCCTGGGTGATGCGGTGACGCTGCACGCCGCGGGTGCGGACTGCCCCGTGCGGCTGCCGACCATCAAGGTGGTTGCCGCGCGGCGCGATGACTGGCTGGTTGACGGCGACGGTGCCAAGGTGTCGCCGCTCGGCTTTCAGTTTGAGCGCATTGCAGGTCTGCAGGCCTGGCGGATCTATCAGGATTCGGCTGGCCGGGTGACGGTGTATGTGGACGCGGAGCCGGGCAGCGCCGCGGCGACTGAAGTGCGCGACCAGCTTGCCCGCCAGCTGCCCGGGCGTGAGGTCGAATGCGTGCGCGGCGTCAGCCGGCTCACGCTGCCCGGCAAATACAAGCGTGTGGTTTCTGCGTTGCGGGTCGACTAAGCGGGCCGCGGCTGCGCTACAGTAGCCGTATCATGATTTGGCTCGTGCTTGGCATAGTGGTGTTGCTTGCGGTGGTTTTGCCCGGCGTGTGGGTGCGTCACGTGCTCCATAAATACAGCGAACCCGCCGATCGCTACCGCGAGCAAGGCAGCGGTGCTGAACTCGCCCGGCATTTGCTCGACCGATTTGAGCTGTCGCACGTCAAAGTGGAGTCAACCGACAAGGGTGACCACTATGCGCCGGGTGATACTGCCGTGCGGCTGTCCGCCGACCATTACTCCGGCTATTCGCTAACCGCGATTACCGTCGCCGCCCACGAAGTCGGGCATGCGCTGCAGCATGCGCGCGGTGAGGCGCTGTTTACGGCCCGTCAGAACATTGTCCGTTACGCTGCAGCCGGGGAGGCCGCCGCGCGCGTGCTGCTCATCGGCGCGCCCGTCGTCGTTGCCCTGACGCGGTCGCCGCAACTGGGCCTTGGCATGCTCGTGCTGGGCGTTGCGGCACTGCTGCTCGGCACGCTGGCGCACCTGGTGACGCTGCCGGTGGAGTTTGATGCCAGCTACGGAAAAGCGCTGCCGATTCTCGAAGCCGGCGACTACCTGCACGACGGCGACCTGCCGCACGCCAGACGCCTGCTCAAGGCCGCCGCGTTGACCTACGTGGCAGCGTCGTTGGCCAGTCTGCTCAGTCTCGGTCGCTGGATTGCGGTGTTGCGGCGGTGACGGCGAGCCGCCCGGTCGAGCTCGCGCAGCGCATCCGGGCGCTGGATACCACCCGCGGTGTGGCGGTGCTGGGTATTCTGCTGATGAACATCTGGTCGTTTGCGGGGCCGCAGGCGATTTACGACTACCCGGTCGCTGCCGCTGACTGGGGCGGAGCGCCGCTGCCGACCTGGGCGGTGATGCATACGCTGTTTGAGGGCAGTCAGCGCGCGCTGTTTTCCATGCTGTTTGGCGCCGGCATGCTGCTGATGGTCAACCGGCTCGATGAGCGCAGCGGTACACCGGGGAGCCGCCGCATCTACTACCGGCGGCTGATGTTCTTGCTGCTGTTTGGGCTGTTCGACCTATTCGTGTTGCTGTGGCCGGCGGACATCCTGTTTGTGTACGGGCTGTGCGGACTGGTGCTGTATCCGCTGCGGCGTCGTTCAGTGCGCACGCTACTGGTGTTGGCCTGTGCGGTCTTCGCTGCACAGGCGACGCTGCGCTACCTCGACCTGCAGGACAAGCAGCAGCTGCAGGCTGAGTATCGGGCGGTGCAGGCCGATCCGACTGCTGCCGTGCCCGGGTCGACCCCGGAGCGACTCGAACAATGGGCGGCGGTCGAGCAGCGGGCGCACCCTGATCTGAACGACCCGAAAATACAGGAGTCCATCCGGGTGCAGTCACGCGGTGCGCTGGGTGAGTTCTTGCTGAATAAATGGCAGACCAGTCTGATACTGCTGCTCGTGGTGGGCATCAAGTCGCTGCTGCTCGACTCGCTGGGCGCGATGCTGGTGGGTATGGCGCTGCTGCGCAGCGGGGTACTCACACTGAACGCGCCCCGCCGGGTCTACTGGTTGCTGCTGGCGGCCGGCTATGGCCTCGGACTGCCGTTGGCTGCGTGGGAGACCGCGGGTTTAATTGCCCACGACTTCGACCCGCTGCTGAAAGCCCGCAATCTGCTGCACTACGATGTGCGCCGCATGGCGGTGGGTGTGGGGCACCTCAGCGCGATCCTGCTCGCCTGTCAGGCCTGGCCACAGAGTTGGCTCGCCGCGCGGCTGGCGAGTGTGGGCCGCATGGCGCTCAGCAATTACCTGGGCCAGTCGCTGCTGTGTGGCATCCTGTTTTACAGCATTGGCTTCGGCCTCTACGGCCGGTTTACCGGCTACTACCTGTACCTGCTCGCGCTGGCGATCTGGATCATCCAGATCCTGCTCAGTCACTGGTGGTTGGCACGCTTTCGCTTCGGCCCCTGCGAATGGTTATGGAAGTCGCTGACCTACAGCGAGGCGCAGCCGATGCGGACAGGTTAAGCGGCCGTGTTCTTTTGCTGAGAAGCCGGGCACTATGGCGCTTACCTCGCTGCAGATACGGAGTACCCAGATGCGCGTGAATCAACCCATTGCCCGGCGCGTCAGCATGCTGGCCGGCATCGCCTGCGCCACCCTCATCGCCGGCTGCAGCAGCGGGCCGCGCATCAGTCGCACGCAGCCGCTGGCCGCGGACGCTGCCGTTCCGTTTGAGCACGTGCTGGTGATCGCAGTGTTTGAGTCGTTTGACTCGCGCATGAACCTGGAGAAAGAGCTGGTTAAAAACCTGGCGGCGTCCGGAACGCGGGCGACAGCGGCGACCGCGTCGCTGAAAACCACCACAGTTGTCAATCGCGATCTGATACTGAAAATGCTTGAGTCAATCCCGGCCGATGCGGTGCTCGTCACGCAGATTGCCAGCCAGGCTTCGACGATGGGGGTTCGCACCGCCAACCCGGAAGTCACCCGCAATATCACGCCGACCTATTACTTCAATGTCTGGGAAGTCGAGGTCACTGAGTACATCGAGCCGCCCAGCATGGAGGTGACGAGTGATCTGGTGCTGGCGACGCAGCTGTATCAGGTCAGCGATCAGCAGCCTGTCTGGGCAATCGAGTCCAAGGGCACCATCGTCAAGGACGTGCGCCGGCCCGGTTACTTTGAGTTCATTGTTAAAGAGGCCGCCGCCATAGCCCGCGCCATGCAGCGCGATGGCGTCGTCCGTTAGCTGAACGACACCGCGTTCTTCACTTACGCTGGCGTGGTTAATGCCTGTAGTTTGGTCTGATTAGTTACCATTAGTTGGCGCGGACAATGATGCGCGGGTATCTCTCATTTCTGCCGTTCGGACTCGCAGTGGCCGCTCCCGCCCTGCTGGTGTGGGCCTGCGGCACGGCTGAGCCACCCGGGGCCAAGGTCGTGCTCAGCACGGATCCGGCGCTGGACCCGGCTTGCGCCGCACCGCTCAACCCGCGCGCGCGCGGTGCCCGGCAGCGACTCCAGGATATTGCCGGTACGGTCACCCTCGACTACACCGTGATGCTGGACCTCAACAGTCCCGAGCTGTTCAAGCCGGTGAATGTCACGATCGATGATCCCGATGCCGGCCTCACGGAGCAGCAACCGCGCTTCGGCGCGGCGACCGTGTCGCTCCCGCCGGGCAATGTCGCCCTCGATGTCGCGGCCAAACGCCCCTACCAGCGTCCGGATCTGCTGTGGCTGGAGTGGTTTGTGATCAACGACGAGCCAACCGGTATCGCGGATGCCCGGTTGCGTATCGACGGCGTGAACGACAGCTATGTTATTTATGACCTCAACACGGATATCTGGGCGGACCCGGTCGCACGGCCTGAATTCGTGCTGGGCGGCGTGGCGCCGGAAGGCGTGACCAAGCTGATTGTCGGCATTGGCACCGCCGACCGCAGCCCGATCGCCGGGGACGCCGCGCCTCTGGAACTGACCGTCAGCATCACCGGCCGTGCGACGCAGTTCAGTGCGACGAGTTCGCGCCGCCTGGCGCTGACAGTCGACGAAGCCGAACTCTGGACGACGGTGCCGGAAGCCAACCAGGTGCTGGTCGTAAACACCGCCGCACAACAAGCGGTGGCGCAGATCGAGGTGGCCGGCGGTCCCCGGGGCATGGCCATTACTCCGGACAATGCGCTGGCACTGACCACGGCGCCCACCTGCAATCAGCTGGTTGTTATCGATGTGGCCAGCCGCAGGGTGGTGCAGCGTTTCGGTGAAGCCGAAGGCGTCGGGCGCGAGCCCCGCGAGGTCGTGCTGTCACCCGACGGCGGCCGCGCTTATGTGTCCAGTTATGTGGGCGATACGCTGGCCGTGTTCGAGCGCCGCGCCGACGGTTTCGCACATCTCAAAACGGTGCCGACGGGGCGGCGCCCGACCGGGCTGTCGGTGAATCCGGACGGCAGTGCGGTGTTCGTTGCGCACTACCTGCCGCGCGGGCCTATGGCGGCGAACGAATCGTGGATCAGCGTCTATGACGCTGACAGCCTCGAGCTGCTCACCGACGATGCCGCTATTCCCGACGGCGGCAATCCGCAGTACACCGCCTGCCTGCAGCAGCTGCCGATGTTCGCGCGCTACACCCCCGAGGAACTGCAGATGGAGGGCCCGTATTCGATGCTGCGCGGCACCTACCTGAACCCCGGCGGCAGCGAGGCGCTGGTGCCGAGCATGGTGGTGGTGCCGTTCCTGATGTTTGAGGGTGATATGTTGGCGTCAGGGCTCAACCGGCCGCTCGGCCGCATCACCACCAGTAACATCCTCGGCTTTGATACCCGCAAACCGGCCACGACGCACCCGCATCAGCTGGACACGACATTTGATGTGCGCGATCGGGGGCCCGAGTATCAGCAATGCATTTATCACACCGCCAACATGGAGTTCCCGCAGATTTATGCGGACCCCGCACGGCCGGGCCTCCTCACCTCCAACGGCGCCATGCATCCCACGGGTGAGACCGGCCTGATGCAAACGGGCCAGGTGCGGTCTGTTACCTACACCCGCGGCGGGC
>JAZBOT010000128.1:0-12706 GCA_036351295.1 Gammaproteobacteria bacterium
CATGGTGTACGTGCTTACGGAGAGCCCGTCTGATGAGCCGAGTGGCCGCGCCCAGGTTGGGGCAGGCAGCAACGCCACGCGCCTTGCCGGGCTCGCCCTCGGCGGGCCCATTTCCCCGAGTACCGCCGGCCGCGTGTCAGTGCATCGCTATGCCGACAATGGCTTTCGGCGCAACGCGTTTCTGGGTAGCGATGACACCAACCGGCGCGAGGAACTAACCGTCCGCGGCAAGCTTGACTGGCGGGTCAGCGACGGGTGGCTGGTCCGGCTCAGCGGATTTCATGCTGATTTCAATAACGGTTACGACGCGTTTGCCCTCGACAATGGGCCCGTGACCCAGTCCGATGAACCGGGCCAGGACCGGCAGCAAACCGCGGCTGGAGCCCTGCGGGTCGAGGGCCGCCTCGCCTCTGGAACCCGGCTGGTCAGCATCACGACAGCAGCCGATTCAGAAGTTTTGTTTAGTTTTGACGGCGACTGGGTAAATGAGCAGAGCTTCCTGCCGATCATTTATGACTTCCGGTATCGTAATCCGCGCAACCGCCGCACGGTCAGCCAGGAACTCCGTCTGCTCTCTTCCCCGGAGGGCCGACTGCTCAACGCGACGACTGACTGGGTGATTGGCGTGTTCGCGCAGCGCCTCAATGAAGACAACGCGATCGATAGCACCGGTGACTATATTGAGACCGCGGTCGGTTGTGATCCCGGCGTGTGTTTTGCGGATCGGCAGATTTCCAGTCAGTTCCAGTCACGCACCGTAGCCGTGTTTGCCGGGATTGACAGCCGCTTGACGCAGCGCCTGAGCCTCGCGGCAGGGTTACGGCTGGAGCGCTGGTCGGCGAACTATCAGGACAGCGTGGTCGACAACGTTGTCGCGCCGGGCGTGACGGCGCGGAACCGGTTCTCGCCGACGGAGCCGTTATTGGGCGGCCATCTCTCGCTGATGTTCGACTGGGATGCCACGACCCGCAGCTACCTGCGTCTGGCCCGTGGTTTTAAGGCGGGCGGATTTAATCCGTCGCTCGCCGCTCTGGGTGGCAGCCCTGTTAATGTCAGCTATGACCCGGAAGCGCTGTGGAACCTCGAGCTCGGCCTTAAAGGCGCGACCAATGGCGGTCGTCTCAGCTATGAACTGGCAGCCTTCGGCATGCTGCGTGACAATGCCCAGCTCAGCCAGTCGGCGCAGGCCGTGGCGAATGATCCCAATACCTTTGTGTTCACGACGGATAACGGCGACGCGCGGGTGCTCGGTCTGGAGGCATCCGTTGTGTTTACCGTGGGTGCAGGTCTGGACCTGCACGGGTCCCTGGGCCTGCTGGATTCGCGTATCGACCGCTGGCAGGTGCGGCCTGAGGTGGAGGGCCGCGATCTGGCGCACGCCCCAGGCTACACCGCCAACCTTGGCGCCAGCTGGTCGGGTCCTGCGGGCTGGTCGGCGCGGCTGGATATCACCGCCGTCGACGCTTTCTATTTCGACATCAGTAATGACCAGCGCTCCGGGGCTTACCAGCTGACGAATTTGCGGGTAACCAAGAGTTGGGCAAGTTGGGCTGTGGCGCTGTGGGCGCGAAACCTGTTTGATAAAGACTATGCAACCCGGGGTTTCTTTTTCGGTAACGAGCCGCCGGCGTTTGCGCCGGCGTTGTATACCCGCTTTGGCGATCCTCGTCAGGTTGGTTTGACGCTTGATTACAACTTTTGAACCGTATCGGAGGCACGCAATGAGAATCACCGTTGACATCAGCCTTTATCCGCTGGACGCCAACTACAAGCCCGCAATCCGCCGCTTCATTAAAATGTTGCGGACGTATCCTGGCCTCAACCTGCACACTAACCAGATGGGCACCCAAGTTAACGGCGAATTTGCAGCGGTAACTGCAGCCGTCAACGCCTGCATGGAGGCTGCGATGGAAGAGGGCGGCAAAGTCGTGGTGGCCGCTCGTTACGTCAATTCCGATCTGGCCATCGATACAGTTCCTGATCTTGAGTGATGCGCTTGCGGCGGTGGTCGCCACGACCCGCGGGGTAACGGGCCTCGAGTGGCTGGCTGTGGCCCTGGCACTGGCCTACCTGATTCTGGCAATTCGGCTGAGTCGCTGGTGCTGGGTCTGCGCGTTCGCCAGCGCGGGGCTTTACACGGTGCTGATGTATGACGCGGCTCTGTATATGGAGTCGGCCTTGCAGTTGTTCTACATGGCCCTGGCAGTGTACGGCTGGGTCGAATGGCGGTCGGGCGCGGCCGGCCGGCCGCAACTGACCGTCACGGCATGGCCGCCGGCATTTCATCTGCCCGTGTGTGCTGTGATTGCCCTCTTGGCGATCGCGAGCGGCGGTTTGCTGCAGCGTTTCACGGCGGCGGCGTTTCCGTACGCGGATTCACTGACGACCTGGGGTGCCATGGTTGCAACCTGGATGACAGCTCGCAAAGTGCTGCAAAGCTGGCACTACTGGTTTTGCATTGATGCGCTTTCAGTCTTCCTCTACTGGCAGCGTGATCTGCTGCTGACAGCGGCTTTGTTTGGGATCTATCTGCTGCTCATTTTGCTCGGTTACCGGGCCTGGCGGGCGACATTGGACCGTGGCTTGCAATGGCAATGAGGGAGTTTGCTGAAGCCTGGTTGAGCAGGATTCCCGAACTCGCTGGTGCCAGGCTGATCCGGCGGCTGAGCAGCGGGTACAGGAGTGAAAAGTGGCTTTGCGCCGGCGCCACCGAACACTACGTCTTGTGTGTCGACAAGCCGGTTGCCGACTGTCTGAGACCGGACCGTGAGGCGGAATTCGGTTTGCTTCAGCGCCTGGCGGGCCAGGCGCTTGCTCCGCGCCCCGTCGCGTGCGCGCCGGGCATGCTGGTGACGGTTTACCTGCCCGGCCGCACCTGGACGCAAGCGGATCTGACTTCGTTGGAACAGCTGCGTTCGGTAGCGGAGCTGCTGCGCAGGCTGCACTCGGTGCATTATGCTGACGGTGTCCCGCTGCCACTTGCAGAGAAGCTGCGCAGCTATGCTCGCTGTAGCCGCGCGTCGGGTGCTGATGAAGAGGCCGCGCAGGCACTCGCGCTGCTGGCCGGGGCTGCGGCCGACCCCATCGTGCTGTGTCACCACGATCCGGTAGTGGGCAACATCATCGGCGACGCCGAAGCGATGCTGATCGACTGGGAGTACGCCGCTCCCGGTAACCGCTATTTTGATTTGGCGGCCGTGCTTGAGCATCATGGTCTCGATGCCGCGGCGGAGTCGGTATTTGTGAAACATTATGGTAAATCTATGCCCGTCAGCGGTGCTGAAGTTCAGCGCTGGCGTCAAATCTACCGGCATACCTGCAGCCTCTGGGCCGCGGCCGTGGCCGCCGGCTAAGACCCCGCCGGTCCGCAGCGGCCCGCCTTAAGTGCTGACAAAAGCTCTGAAAAAGTCATCGCATCCACCTGAAGCGGGTGATAAAATATGCGAAAACAGCAGTTTGCAAATTGGCCGCCAGCTCGTGCAAATGTGGCGTTATTCACAGCCACGCAGGGCCTGCTTGGTTTAGATTAGACTGTCATCTTAATAACAAGAATCGCTCACAGTCATTGTTGTAAGACCTTACCGGGTGAGAGTCCCGCGGCGGGGCTGGTTGCCGGGCTGCGGGGCGAAGGCCGGCTGCGGCGACACTAAATTGATTGCGTAATCGGGTGTTTCATGGTCGAAGAAACCAAGGGCTTTAACGAACACTACACCGGCTTCAAGCGGCACTGGAAACTGGCGGCCGCCGTTTTCAGTATCATTTTTTTTGCCGGCGCCGCTTTTACCCTGTCGCTGAATGACGTTTACCGGTCTACCGGTTTCATTCTGATTGAAGAGGCGGAAATCCCCGAAGAAATTCTGCGGTCTACCGTCACGACCTACACCACCCGGCAGGTCACTGAGCTGAATGAGCGAATTCTCACCATCGGCAACCTCGTGCGGATTATCGAGGAATACGATCTGTTTCCTGAAAAGCGCGCGTCTGAGCCCGCGGAACTGCTGGCCCTTGAAGTGCGTAACGCCATTTCGGTCGAAATACAGAGCCGCGAGACAGTAACCCCCAACGGTTTGCCGCGGCCTATCGCCGTTGGCTTTACCGTATCGTTTGAAAGCGAAAACCCGGTGACGGCGCAAGCGGTTGCCGAGGAACTCGTCAACCTTTATTTGAATGAGAACATAAAGGCCCGAGCGGAGCAGACCACCGAGACCTCCAGTTTTCTGAAGAGTGAAGTCAGCCGTCTGGAGAGTGAGATCGCGCTACTCGAAGAGGGCCTGGCGCGTTTCAAGGAAGAAAATGCGGCTCGGTTACCGTCCCTCAGCGCGCTGAACACCCAGCAGATGAACCGTATTGATGCGCAGCTGCTGGATATCCAGCGCCAGCTCAATGCCATTGAAGAAAACCGTATACGCATCAAAGCGCAGATGGCGACGGTGGAGCCGACTGTCGCTTCGCGGCTCGCCGATGGCAGTGTGGTGCTGTCGCCCGCCGACCAGCTGAAGTCGCTGCAAACGCAGCTGTCGGTTTACAAGAGTCGCTACAGCGACGATTTTCCGGATGTGGTGCGCACGGAGCGCGATATTGCCTCTATCAAGCAGCGCTTCGGGCTGGATGTAAATCTGGCCGACATTGAGTCCAGTTTGCGGGCCGCGCGTACCGACCTGGCGGTAGCCCGCCAGCGCTACTCGGCCGATCATCCGGACGTCGTGAGGCTGCAAAACAGCGTGGCTGATCTGGAGGCTGAGCTGAACCAGGCCACGCAGCGGCAGTTGGAGTCAGCACTGGTTCCCGATAACCCGGCGTATATTTCCCTGCAGTCTTCACTGAGTTCGCTGGATGCCGAAGAGGCGGCGCTGCGTCAGGCGAGGACCGAACTCCAGCGCCGTATGGCCGACTACGAGCAGCGGCTGATGGAAACCCCGCAGGTGGAAAAAGATCTTGCTGCCCTGACGCGCAAGCTCAGCTCGACCGCCAACCGCTACTGGGTGATGCGCGACAAGCAGTTTGCCGCTGAGATGGGCGAAACGCTGGAGACGCAGTCCAAGGGCGAGTCGCTTGTCCTGATTGAGCCGCCGCGTGTGCCGTTGCAGCCGTTCAAGCCAGACCGGCTTGCCATCATGGCGCTGACTTTTCTGTTTGCTCTGGTGTGCGGCCTCGCCAGTACCCAGTTTGCAGATGCCTTTGACTCATCCATTCGCGGCGCAGCTGCTGTTGAGAGTGTGCAGGGCGAGCCGCCGCTGATTGAGATTCCGTACATCTATAATCAGGCTGAAGTGCAGCGGGCCCGGAGGCTGCGGCAGGTGGGTATCGCTGCCGCGCCCGTGATGGCTATCGTGGTAGCGGTCGTTGTTCACTTCACCGTGGTACGTCTGGACGTACTGTTTTTCGCGGCGCTGCAGCGTATCGGGATGTAGCGCTGCAGCGCCAGGGGTCAGGTAGCCATGGAACGGATCAAACAAGCTATTGAGCAGGCGGCACGCGAGCGCATGGACAGCCGCGCGCTCACCCCGCGTGATCCGTCCCGGCTGGCTAAAGGTGCCGGGAAGGTCAACTACGTTCCGCCCGGCGAGGTTAAGTTTACGGCGACCCGGACAATTCAGGTGAGTCAGGCGACTCGCGAGCGCAACCGGCTGGCAGCCAGTATCCCTGGCCACCCGCTGCGCGATACCTATCGCATGCTGCGGACCCGGGTTCTGCAGGAGCTGAAGGCGAACTCGTGGAACTGCATCGCCGTAACGAGCCCTGTGCAGGGTTGTGGCAAAACGCTCACGGCTATCAACCTCGCCATCAGCCTGGCGATGGATCATTCGCATCTGGTTATGCTGGTTGACGGCGATATGCGCAAGCCGTCGATTCACACCTATTTCGACTATGAGCCCGAGTTTGGTATTCACGATTGCCTGTTTGCCGATGTCCCGCTCAGCTCAGCCTTGTTTCACCCCGGAATCGAGCGGCTTACCGTGTTGCCTGGCCGCGTTGCCATCGATGATTCTGCCGAAGTGCTCTCATCTCCGCAGGGTCAGGGCCTTATTAAGGAGCTTCGGACCCGCTATCCGGACCGCATTATCGTTGTCGATGTCCCGCCGGTGCTGGCTGTAGACGACGCACTCTCACTCGCCCCCAATATTGACTGCATGCTGATGGTTGCCGAAAACGGCAAGACAACCCGGGAGGAGTTGTACCGGGCGCTTGATTTGCTGGACGGCATTCCGCTGCTCGGCACGGTATTGAACAAGTCAGATATAAAGACAGCAGCGGCTTATTGAGCCGCGCTGCCTCGAAAGTCGCCACGTTTAAGTCATCATGTACGAACAATTTTATGGACTATCCGACGCGCCGTTTGCGTTGTTGCCGGATCCGGATTTCCTGTACATGTCCAAGGATCACAGCGTTGCACTCACGTTGTTGCGCTATAGCGTACTCAATAAGCAGGGCTTTACCGTCATTACCGGCGAAGTCGGCGCCGGCAAGACCACGCTGGTCAATCGAATCATCGGTGAGCTCGATGATGACATTACTGTCGGTCTCATCAACTTCACCCACAATTCCTTTGGCGAATTGTCAGAGTGGGTGCTTATGTCGTACGGCCTCGAGTATCGCGACAAGACTAAAGTCGAAATCTACGACACGTTTGTAAAGTTTCTGATTGATGAGTACGCCGCGGGTCGCCGCGTTGTGCTGATTATTGACGAGGCCCAGAACATGAGCCCGGCAGCACTGGAAGAGGTCCGCATGCTGTCCAACGTCAACGCTCAGAAAGACTATCTCCTGCATTTGATTCTGGTTGGTCAGCCTGAACTGCGCGCTACCCTGGAACGTTACGAACTCAGGCAACTGGCGCAGCGGGTATCGGTGTTTTATCACCTGGGTGAGTTGTCGGTAACAGAGGCAGAAGCCTATGTGCGACATCGCATCACCTGCGTCGGTGGCGATGGAGAGCTGTTCACGGCCGAGGCAGTAAAGATGATCTGGGAGCAGGCACGCGGCTTGCCGCGGGTCATGAACACGTTGTGCGATATGGCGTTGGTCTATGGCTTTTCTTCAGGGCTGAAGCAAATTGACGCGGCAGTGGTGCGCGAGGTCATCGCCGACCGTAACCGCATGAGTCTGCATTCGGAGCCGCCGCGCCACTCTGCTGCCGATGTAAACTCGGGGGTCGACGCGTCTGCTTCGGCCGACCCGGGCGCAGCCGGTCCCCATCTGCTGCGCACGGCACGCGACTGAGTCCTGATGTTTACCGGGCGGCGTCTGATGGGTATTGCGGTATGAATACACTCGCTGAACGGCGCCTGGAGCTGCGCGCGGCTCACGGTGCCCGGCAGTCCCGGCTGCGGCTGCCGAACCCCGGAGATGTGTTCATGCTGGCTGCATTTGGCTGGGCGGCCGTGTGCTTCCTGCTCGTCACGGGCGGGCAGCGCTTTGCCCGGCAAGTGGCACGTCTCGGCCGCAGCGAAACAGTGAGTAACCTCGTGCTCACCGAGCAAACCGCCATTGCCGGCATCATGATTGCGGGACTTATCGGCCTCGGCGTGACGTTTTTCTTCCTGACCCGCTTCCGCTGGGTGTCTATCGGCCTGTTTTTGTTTTCGATGAGTTTCGCCAGTGCATTGTGGCCGCCGCTTCATGACCTGGCGTTCGCCATAAAGTATCTGATTATTATTTACCTGGCGTCTTACGCAACACTGTTTTTCTACCGCAACGGCTGGCGCTTGATTGACACCAAAGGCTATCGGCTGGTGTGTGTTTATGTGGCCTGGATCGGGTTCATTGCCGTTTACAATGGCTTGAAGGTTGGCGACGTCTGGTACTTTGGTACGGAGTTCTGTCTCATGATCGGTTTCGGCATCGCCTGGCTCCGCGATGTCGACACCACCGACAAGCTCAGAAAGTTCAACATGGTTTTCGCATTCGCGGCCATTGCGGTGACTTTGGGGCATATGCTGAGTCCGCTGGTGTTCCCCGAATACACCTATCTCAGCCGTTTCGTCTCGATGTTCGAGCGTGCGACCGGTTTTTCTGTGACTTACGCGCCTTACGTCGTAGTGTTGTTCTGGGCCAGCATGTACGACAAAAACGCCGTCAGGCAGCGGGTATTCTCCGCATTCGCGGTGATCGGCTTTGGCCTGATTTTGTGGTCGGGTACGCGCAACGCAACCGTGGCCACGCTGATCGGCGTGTTTGGTCTGTGGTGGGTATTTCGGACGAAGCTGCTGGTCTATGTTGTTGCCGCCGGCATGATTGGCCTGTTGGTGCAGATTGTCATTGGCGGTAACGAGGACCTCGCGCTGCTGGGTGAGCGCCTGGCCAGTCTCAAGAATACCCGCAGCGATCTTTGGGAGCTCTATCTTGGCCTCGCGAAGCAGAGCCCGTTGTTAGGATACGGCTGGGATGGTTTAACGTCCGCGGTTTACGGCGAGTCGCTGGTGAATGCGATCGGCAATTTTATCCGTGTGACCATTCCCGCCGTTCACAATCATTATCTTGGCTTTCTGGTTCGCTTTGGGATGGTCGGCCTGATCCTCAATCTGATGATTATTGTGCTGCCACTCCTGCGCGCATGGCGGGTGGTTTTCAGCCCGAACGTGGCACTGCAAGACAAGCAGGTTTATGTGCTGCCGGCAGCGCTGCTGTTAGTCGTGGTGCTGGAAGGTCTGTTTGAAGACACCATGGGCTCAACAGGCAAGGGTACTCTGCACGGCCTGATTTTTGCGTTGGCGATCCCCGTGGTCTATTTGTTTGGCGGCCAGCTGCTGAATGCGGCGAATGCCGAACAGTCGCGGCGGGCTCCGGTTGCCCGCACCTTGCGGCGCGAACTTTCATGAAGCAAATCCTGCAGGATCTGAAGAACGGCGGTACCGATGTGGTCGACGTCCCGGCGCCGGCTGCCCGCCCCGGCCACGTTGTTGTCCGCACGGCAGTCTCGCTGATTTCGGCTGGCACCGAGCGCATGCTGGTTGAGTTTGGCCGCTCGAACCTGCTGGATAAAGCACGGCAGCAGCCTGACAAGGTGCGCATGGTACTGGACAAGGTCAAGACGGATGGGCTGGTGCCGACCGTGCAGGCGGTCCAGTCGAAGCTGGATCAGCCGCTGCCGCTGGGCTACAGCAACGTTGGCGTCGTTGTCGAAGTCGGTGACGGTATTGCCGACCTTGAGGTCGGCGACCTGGTCGTATCCAACGGCCCGCATGCTGAGGTTGTCTGTGTGCCCCGCAATTTGTGTGCCCGGGTGCCCACAGGGGTTGCGCCGGAGACAGCTTCTTTCACCGTGCTGGCTGCCATCGCCCTGCAGGGTATTCGTTTGGCGGCGCCGACGCTGGGCGAGAACGTGGTGGTGACTGGCCTCGGCTTAATCGGTTTGGTCGCGGTGCAGATCCTGCGTGCGGCGGGTTGTAACGTGCTCGGGATCGACACCGATGCGAGCCGTGTCGCTTTGGCGCGACGGTTGGGAGCGCACACGGTCGACCTGGCGGCGGGTGAGGACCCGCTCGAAGCCGCGGCTGCGTTTGCGCACGGTCGCGGAGTTGATGCCGTATTGCTGACGGTTTCCACCAAGAGTGATGAACCGCTCCACCAGGCTGCCCAGATGTGCCGGCAGCGGGGTCGCATTGTGCTCGTAGGCGTGACCGGTCTCAAGTTAGCACGCGCGGATTTCTATGAGAAAGAACTGACGTTTCAGGTGTCGTGTTCGTACGGCCCGGGCCGCTATGACCCGCGCTATGAAGAGCAGGGCCAGGATTATCCCTACGGTTTTGTGCGCTGGACCGAGCAGCGCAATTTCGAGGCCGTACTGCGCCTGATGGCCGATGGCAAGTTGCAAACGGACGACTTGGTTTCGCACCGTTTCTCCATCGCGGACGCGAGTGCGGCCTACGATGTGCTGGCTAATGAAGCCCCGTTGGGCATCGTGATTCAATATGCGGATGACCTGAACAGCCTGCGACGTCCGCTCGAACCGGCTGATCGCAAAATAGCCCTGGCGGGGGCAGGCCGCCGGTCGGCCGGGGCGACAGTGGGCATGATTGGTGCCGGCAACTATGCTTCGCAGGTGCTCATTCCGGGTCTGCGCGCAGCGGGTGCGACGCTCGGGCTGCTGGCCAGCGCCGGCGGGGTCAGCAGCGTGCATGCCGGCAACAAGTTTGGTTTTGCCAGCGCTACGACTGACCCAGATCGCGTGGCCACCGATCCCGATGTCGATACGGTTGTCATTGCAACCCGGCACGACACCCATGCTCAGTATGCGCTTGCTGCGCTCCGGGCTGGCAAGCACGTATTCGTCGAGAAGCCGCTGGCGCTGAGCCGTGAGCAGCTTGAAGAGCTGCGATCGGCTTACGCGGCTGCCGGTGAGACCGGTGGCAAGCCGCTGTTGATGGTCGGCTTTAACCGGCGCTTTTCGCCACTCGTTGTCAAACTGAAAAGGTTGCTGGACGCCCGCGCTGAGCCAAAGTCATTCGTGATGACGGTTAATGCGGGTAGTGTTCCCGACGACCATTGGGTGCAGGATCCGGTGCAGGGTGGCGGGCGCATTGTTGGCGAAGCTTGCCACTTTATCGATTTGTTACGATTCCTGGCGGCGGCCCCCATCACCAAACTGCAGGGTATGCGCATGGGTATCGCGCCCGGCGTGGCTATCCGCGACGACAAGGCGGTGTTGTCGCTATTGTTTGCCGACGGTTCCATGGGCACCATTCATTATCTCGCAAACGGCCACCGGTCGTTTCCCAAGGAGCGGCTGGAGGTGTTCTGCGGCGGCAGCGTCATCCAGCTCGATAACTTCCGCTCTATGGTTGGTTTTGGCTGGCCCGGTTTCAGCAAAGTCCGGCTCAGCCGTCAGGACAAAGGCAACGAACAGTGTATTGCGGCCTTTGTCAGCGCCGTCAAGTCAGGTCTGGACGCGCCGATTCCAGCGGAGGAGATTTTCGAGGTTTCGGCGGCAACCCTTGATGCCGTTGACTGCCTAGCGGGGTAGGCTGCGTCGCGGGCAGCTTACGGGTGATTCGATGGCCACCGCGATGATCTCATTCCTACAGCGCCTGCCGCTGTACTACCGTACCGTGCGGCCGCTGCGCTTCACTCAGCTGCTCGCTCAGGCTTACCGGCGACTGCGGCCTGTCAGCAATCCGCCGGCTGTCGCCGCAGAGCGCTGCCGGATGCTACGGCCGGTTGCGCCGTTTTGTGTGCAGCCTGAGCCTGAGGTTGCGGAATTTCGCTTTCTGAACGAGGCGGCGAGCGCCGATCCGGCCGACCTCAACTGGCAGGCTCCGGGTAAGACGCGCTTGTGGCGCTACAACCTGCATTATTTTGATTACCTGCTGTGGGGCTGTCTGCCGGCGGCATGGAAAGACGTCTATATAGAGGACTGGATCCGGAAAAACCCGCCCGGCACGCGCACTGCGTGGGAGCCCTACACCGTCTCGCTGCGCATCGTGAACTGGATCAAATATTTTGTTGTGCGGCCCGGTGAGGTTCCACCGCATTGGCAGCACAGTTTAATCAACCAACTGCACTGGCTGACGCACAACCTGGAACACCATATTCTCGCCAACCACCTTCTCAAGAATGCCAAAGCACTATTGCTGGGCGGATTGTGGTTTGCCGGCGCCAACGGTAAACGCTTCCTGCGGCTGGGTGAGCACTACTTTATCCGTGAATTGCGCGAGCAGATTCTGCCGGATGGCGGGCATTTCGAACGCTCGCCAATGTACCATGCCATCGTTGTTGAGGATTGCCTCGATGTCTTGAACTGCGTTCATGCTGAGGCAGGTCGCTTGCATCCGCACTCGCGCGAGGCAATTGCGACGGCGACTGAACGCGCTCTCGAATTTCTGGACGACATCACCGCGGTCGACGGCCAGATCCCGCTGTTTAATGATTCTGCTTTTGGCATTACGCCGCCACCTGCTGCACTGTTTGCATACGCTGCGGCGGTCTGCGGCTATCGTCGGCAGCCCCCGCTGGCTGCCGGTGAGGTGTATCTCGTGCGGCGTGCGCGCAGCGGCTACTTTGGTTACAGGACGCACAGCGACAGCATGCTGATTGACTGTGGCGCAATTGGCCCGGACTACCAACCCGGCCACGCGCACTGCGACATGCTGAGCTTCGAGTTGTGCATCGACGGGCGGCGCGTGATTGTCGACCCGGGTGTACACGGCTACGATGAGGATGAGACACGCGCCTACCTGCGCAGCACGGCGGCTCACAATACGGTTGTGCTGAACGGGGTTGAGCAGTCCGAGGTCTGGGGCACTTTCCGGGTCGGGCGCCGGGCGCGGCCACTGGACGCCGGCCTGCAGGACCTCGGCAACGGCCGGCTGGAGTTTAGCGGCAGTCACGATGGCTATCAGCGACTGGAGCCTCCTGCAACTCATCAGCGCCTCATCGAAATTGATGTGGCGGGGCGCTGGGTCGTCCGCGATACTGTGACGGGGCAGGGGCCAGGTGAACTGTTGTCTTATCTCCATCTGGCTCCCGAGATCACAGCGCGTTCTGCCGGTCCGGGCCTGCTGAGGCTGGAGCGAGACGGGCAGCCGGTTGCCGACTTGCATGTGCCCGAGGCCGTTGAGATGAGCGTCGCCGCTGGCTATGTGGCGACTGGCTTCGGTCGCCGGGAAGCTGCCGACGTGATCGTGATGAGGACGCACGGCTTGCTGCCCCTGACCAGTACTTTCCGGCTGGAGCGCGTGACCCCATCGACTGGCACGAAGTCGGTGCA
>JAZBOT010000129.1:0-6558 GCA_036351295.1 Gammaproteobacteria bacterium
ACCGGCCACCTGTGTCTGGCGACGCTGCACGCCAACAGCGCCAACCAGGCGCTGGACCGCATTATCAACTTTTTCCCCGAGGACAAGCGCGACCAGCTGCTGATGGATCTGTCGCTGAATATCAAGGGCATCATCTCGCAGCGGCTCATTCCGCGGGAGAACAGCGCCGGGCGGGTTGCCGCCATGGAGATCCTGCTGCACTCGCCGCTGGTATCCGACCTGATTGCCAAGGGCGAAGTGGCCGAGCTGAAAGAAGCCATGAAGCGGTCGAACCGCATCGGCATGAACACATTCGACCAGGCGCTGTTTACGCTGTTTGAGGACGGCAAGATCAGTTACGACGAAGCGCTCAAGAATGCCGACTCCAAAAACGAAGTGCGCCTGCGTATCAAGCTGGAGAGCAAGCGCGCGGAGCAGGATCCGACGGCGGTCAGCGACAACCTCAATCTGATCGAAGAAGACCGGGGCGCGGTGATCCGCTGATATGAACGTACAGCCACTCTTCAGACTGATGGTCGACAAGCAGGCCTCCGACCTGTTCTTTACCTGCTATGCGCCCGTCAAGATCAAGATCGACGGCAAAATTATGCCGGTCAACAAGCTTGAGCTGACGCCCAAGATGGTGCGGCAGGCTGCCATGGAGCTGATGGACGAAGATCAGCTGGAGGAGTTCAGCCGCGAGCTGGAGATCGACTTCGCGATTTCGAAACCGGGGCTGGGCCGCTTTCGCGTCAATATTTTCCACCAGCGCGGCAATGTCGGCATGGTGCTGCGCTATATCAGCGCCCGCATTCCCGACCTCGATGAGATGCACATGCCGCAGGTGCTGAAAGAGCTGGTCATGTTCAAACGCGGCATGGTATTGATGGTGGGTTCCACCGGCTGCGGCAAGTCCACCACGCTCGCGGGCATGATTAATCACCGCAACGAGCGGACCTCATCGCACATTGTGACCATTGAGGATCCGATCGAGTTTTTACACCCGAACAAACGGTCGATCGTGAACCAGCGTGAGGTCGGCATCGACACGCGCTCCTACAGCCGGGCGCTCAAGAGCGCCATGCGCGAGGCGCCGGATGTCATCCTGCTGGGCGAGATCCGCGACCGTGAATCGATGGAGGCGGCCATGCGGCTGGCAGGCACCGGGCACCTGGTGATCTCTACGCTGCACGCCAACAACGCACCGGAAACGCTGGACCGCATCATCAACATGTTCCCGATGGATCAGCACCGGCAGATTTTCATGGACCTCTCGCAGTACCTGCGGGCCATCGTGTCGCAGCGGCTGGTGCGCAGTGTCGACGGTAAACGGGTTGCTGCTGTTGAGGTCATGCTTAACACGCCGCACCTGAGCGAGCTTATCAATCGCGGTGATATACCGCAGGTTAAAGAGGCTTTTGCCCAGAGCTCGGAAGCCGGCATGCAGACTTTCGATCATGCGCTGCTGGAGCTCTACAAGCAGGGCAAGGTCACCATGGACGAAGCGCTGGCCAACGCCGATTCGCGCTCGAACCTCGAGGCGGCCATCCACTTCGGTTAGGCGGCTCCGGCGCTAGCCCGGGTACACGGTGTGAGCCGCAAACACCGGGCCATCCACACAGACCCGCTTCATCGCAATGGTGCCGTCCACCCGCACCGGCACGGTGCAGCCGGCGCAACCCCCGACGGCGCACGCCATGTATTCCTCCAGGCTGAGCTGGCAATCGATACCGAAGGCGGCCGCCACTTTGGCAGCGGCCGCCAGCATCGGCTCGGGCCCGCAGCCAAACATTTCGACCGCGGCCAGTTCGGCCGGCGTCATCCCGCTCAGCCAGCCGGCCGCCAGCTCCGTGACATAGCCCCGGTAGACCCCGGCATAATCCGCCAGGCTCGCGAGTCGGGTAGCGATGCCGAGTTGCTCCAGTTCATCGATGCCGTGGGTCGCCGTGTCGGGCATCCCGCGCACCGGCCGTGCCGACCGGCTGGTGGGGAACGGAAACGGGACCTCGGAGCCCATCAGTATGAGTGTGTTCGCAGCCTGTCCTGCCGCCGCCAGCTGCTCACCCAGAAACACCATGGGTGGTATGCCAACGCCACCCCCGACCAGCAGTTTGTGCGGCTTGTCCGGGTTGAGGCTGAAGCCATTGCCAATCGGCCCGAGCACGCTGAGGCTGTCGCCGGGGCGCAACCGGCTTAGCGCGTTCAGACCTTGCCCGACGATCTTGTACAGGAACTGGAGCTCGCCGCTGGCCGGGTTTGCCCGCATGATCGACAGCGGTCGACGCATTGGTATATCGGCATCGCAACGCACATGCGCAAAACTTCCCGGTGTCGCGCGCCGCGCCACGGCCGGTGCAGCGACTGTCAGGATGTACTGGTTACCGCTGTGGTGAGTCTGGCCGACAACCCGGGCGTCCTCCAGCTCAATGGTGCCGCGCTGGGGTGCATGCGTGAAGCCGTTCAATGCGGGTGACTCTCGGTTACCGCGGCCAGCACAGCCATCCGCACGGCCAGGCCGTTATGCACCTGAGCCGTGATCACTGACTGCGGTCCGTCAGCGACCGGCCCGGCAATCTCGACGTCACGGTTCATCGGCCCCGGATGCATCACGATGGCGTCAGGGCCAGCCCGCCGCAGGCGCTGTTCGGTGAGGCCGTATTTTTCATGGTACTCCAGGCTGGTCATCAGGCTGGATTGCTCCTTGATGCGCTCGCGCTGAATGCGCAGCGCCATCAGCACGTCCGCACCGCTGACGGCGGCATCGATGTCGTCCGTGTACTCGGCGCCGGAGTAGTGCTGCATGTCCGGCATCAGCCCGGCCGGTGACACCAGTCGCAGGTGGTTGTCGCCCATAATGCGCAGCCCTTCAGCCAGCGAACGGGCTACTCGCGAATGCGCGATATCGCCAATCACGGTGACCGTCAGGTCCGTCAGTCGCCCGGTATGCTGACGTATGGTGAGTAAATCGAGTAACCCCTGGGTAGGGTGCGACACGGCCGCTTCGCCGGCGTTGAGCACGCTGACATGCGGCTGCACATGGCCGCTGATGAAGTCCGGTATGCCCGCGCTCGCATCACGCACGACAAACACATCCACCTGCATGGCCTGCAGCGTGTATATGGTGTCCAGCAGGCTTTCGCCCTTGGTGCGCGAGGACATATTCACGTCCAGGTTGAGCACGTCGGCGCTGAGCCTTTTGGCGGCCAGCTCGAACGACGCGCGGGTTCGGGTGCTGGGCTCGAAGAACAGGTTGGCGACGGTGCGGCCCGCCAGTGCGGTGTCCCGCGCAGGGGGTTGGCCCACCGGGGTCTGGAAACTTTCTGCCCGGTCGAGCAGGCGCGATATAAATTCGCGGCTCAGGCCTTCCAGGCGGAGCAGGTGCCGGAGCTGCCCGGTGCCATCGAGTTGCGGTGTCTGCGGATCTGGGGTGCTCATGGCGCGGGCGTCGTCAGAAATCCTTAGTTGTCAGTGCGATCAAGCGTGCGTATCCAGCTGGCCGCAATCAGCGCAGCCGCCAGGCTGTCCACATCACGCTTCTGTAGTTTGCGGGTGCGCTGCCCCGAGCGCCGCTGGGCTTTCAGCAGCGACTCTGCTTCGGCGGAAGTATACCGCTCATCGACCAGGTATATGGGCAGTTTGTAGCGTTCGGTCAGCTGCTGTTCGAACTCACGGACGCGAACGGTCATCGCTGACTCGGTGCCGTCCGAGTTCCGCGGCAGCCCCAGCACCAGCGCTTGCGGCTCCCATTCCCGCACCAGCGTGTCCAGCGCCGCCCAGTCGGGCTCGCCGGCGCGGGCGGCAAGGGTTGTGAGAGCCGAGGCGGTGCCGGCGACCGGCGCTGCGGTCGCTACGCCGATGCGACGCAGGCCGTAGTCCAGCGCCAGCGCGGTTTGGAGACCGGCGCTGCGGGATGGCATCACTCAGTCCGGCCGCTCAGGCATGCCCCGCGCCGAGGCTGAGCGTGGACAAATTAATACCGATCGACTCGGCGGCCGCGCGCCAGCGCTTTTCGAGCGGTGTGTCGAATACCAGCTCTGCGGATGCGGGCACCGTCAGCCACGCATTCTCGCGAATCTCTTCGTCGAGCTGCCCCGCACCCCAGCCGGCGTAGCCCAGCGCCATCAGCACGCGCTTCGGCCCCTTGCCGACCGCCATATCGGCCAGTATGTCCTGCGAGGTCGTGACAAAAATAGCCGGCGCTACCTGCGTCGTGCCTTCCCAGTCGAGCGCGGCTTCATGCAGCACAAAGCCGCGCCCCGTCTGCACCGGACCACCACACAACACCGGCTGGTTGACCAGTTCCGGCTCCTCGGCGTTGATCTGCAGCTGCTCGAACACCGTGCCGAGCTCCATGCCGAGCGGCCGGTTAATGGTGATGCCCAGGGCGCCCTCAGGCGAGTGCTCGCAGATGAAGGTCACCGTGTGGTTAAAATTCGGGTCGCCCAGGTTGGGCATAGCGACCAGTAGCTGACCGGCCAGTGAATGTTCTGTCATTGCGGCACTCTCATATTGCCCACTTGCTGGCCGGTAAATCGCCACTCATAAGAGAACTTAAGTTCATCATAGTCGTTCTGCAGATATTCGGGAAACGGGTCAAACGGCGCGGCCAGCTTGAGAATATCGACAGCCGCCATATCCAGTTCGCGCACGCCGGAAGTCTGCAGGATGATCGCCTGTTGCAACGAGCCGTCAGCGGCAATACTGACTTCAAGCACCGGGTTGCGGCTGCCGGCACGCGCCTCGGCAATGCGTGGGAAGTTCAGAGTACCCACACGCTCGACCCGGCGTTTCCAGCCGTCCAGATAGGCGGCAATGCGGGATTCGCGGGTGCGTGCGCTGATCAGCAACTGACGCGGCTGCGCACCCTTGATCGCCGTCACGGTGTCGGGTGCGGCCAGTATCTCTACGGTGTTCGCCGTGCCCGGCATACCTGTCTGCATCACTCGTTCCGGCGCGCTCTGGGTGTTTTGCATGCCCTGTTGCTCGGCGCTGTCGCTGTTCGCGTAGAGGTAAGCGCTGCTGGGGTCAGTGCGCGCACTGGCGGGCGTATCGGAGCCCTGCTGCTCGGGACCGGGCGCAGCCGGCGCGTTGCGGGCGCCGTAGGCGACGCGGACCGTCTCCGCCGTGGGCGCGCCGCCGGCACCGGCGAGATTCTGCTGAGCCAGGTATTCAGCATCGCTGATGTCCGGGCGCTTCTCGTAGTCCCGCGTTAGCAGGATAACCTCCATCGACGTCGTTGCTGCGCCATCCGGCTCGCTATTGCCGGCGTTGAAGCTTACGCCGAGTATCACGACCCCGTGGAACAGCGCCGCTACAAACAGCATGGTGCTGAGATTGTCGGCCCGCACCCGGGTGCGCGGGGGCGGGATCTCAAACCGGGCGGTCGCGTCGGGCCGGCTCATCCGGTGTCAGGCAGCCGCAGCGCGCAGGTCGAGTTCTGTGGCAATGTGATCGAGCAGCGCAGCCGCTAAGTTAACGCCCGACAGCTTGTGAATTTCGCGGATGCCGGTCGGGCTGGTGACGTTGACTTCCGTGAGGTAGTCGCCGATGACATCCAGGCCGGCGAACAGCACGCCCCGCCGGCGCAGCTCCGGCCCCACCTCGGCGCAGATCCAGCGGTCGCGCTCGGTCAGTTCGCGCAGTTCGCCGGTGGCGCCCATCACAAGGTTACCCCGGTTGTCGTCTTTACCGGGCACGCGCGCGAGCGCGTAGTCAGGCGCGTTGCCGTTGACCAGGATAATCCGCTTGTCGCCGGCCGTGATCTCAGGAATGTAGCTCTGCGCCATGGCAAAACCGGTGCCATCGCGGGTCAGGGTCTCGAAAATGACGTTGGCGTTGTTGTCGCCCGGATTGACGACGAAGATCGATTTGCCCCCCATGCCATCCAGCGGCTTCACGACGATCGAGCCTTGCTGCTGCCTGAACTCGCGCAGCTCAGCGTGGCTGCGCGTGATCAGCGTGGTTGGGCAGCACTGTGGAAACCAGGCGGTGAATGCCTTTTCGTTAATATCGCGCAGCGCAGCCGGTTTGTTAATGACGAGAACCCCGGCCAGCTCCGCGCGTTCCAGGATGTAGGTGGCGTAGATGTACTCCATGTCGAAGGGCGGATCTTTGCGCATCAGCAGTACATCGAGGTCGGCCAGCGGCAGGTCCGCCGCCGCGCCCAGCTCAAACCAGTCAGTGGCGTGGTCACGCACGCTGAGCGCCCGGCCCCGGCCCCGGGCCTCGCCGCCGACCAGATGCAGGTCGTTAAGCTCGAAATAGATGAGCTCGTGCCCGCGGGCCTGGGCTTCGAGCAGCATCGCCAGCGAGCTGTCTTTGGCCGGATTGATGCCGGCGATGGGGTCCATGACGATCCCGGTGCGAACGATGCTCACAAAACATAACTCCAGAAGTGGGTCTCAATTGCCGCTTATTCTGAACCAGACTTGCTGAAATATCAGCTTTGCAGGGTTATTATCAAAAGGTTGTGCGCGCGGGTTTGGGTTCCGCGGTGGGTTGGCCAGGCAGGGTTCTGGTCGCGCTATAATCATTATGTTAATTGATCTGCAGGGCGAGAGCCGGTAACTGCACGATGGG
>JAZBOT010000130.1:0-2118 GCA_036351295.1 Gammaproteobacteria bacterium
CTCTCGGGCTGGGGCTGATATACAACGACTGTGCCTTCATCGCCGACGAGCTCTTGCGGCCACTCAAGCGCCTGGGCGCCGCTGGCGGCCTGCAACAACATCAGCATCAGCACTACACGAATAAAGTGTGGCCTGACAAAAAACAGGATATTCAAGATTCCACACCTCGGCTGCAAGCTGAAGCCAAACTTACCCAGCAACAGCTAAAACATCAAGATGACAGAAGATGACCAACGTTCCCGACCGGCTATGCCTCGCACCGCCTGTCCGGAATGGCGAGGCACCCCAGAATATGACTTCATCATCCTCGCCAGACTTCTGCCGCCGCGCCACATCACCGGCCCGGCAAGCGAGTTATTGCGGACGGCCGGAGGTTTCCTTGACAGCAGTGAGTGGAGTTGCCGCCGACTTCGCTAAGCTGTCAGAATAAAACCTGGAACGCGCATCAGGGGGATATGGCATGCACAGCAAGCGAGGCCGACAGCAGCAGAATCGGCGACGGTTCCTGCAACAGGCGGGGGCGGCCGCTGCGCTTGCGGCAACGCAGCCACTGGCCGGGCTGGCGGCCGCAGCCGATAACGAAGGGGTGAGTTTTGCGGCCGGGCCACGGCCGCTGGTGACGTACCCGGGCAAGCGCGAACTGATCCTGGTGCACTCCCGGCCACCGCACCTCGAGACCCCGTTCGGCATATTCAATGACAGCCTGATCACACCCAACGACGCCTTCTTCGTACGCTACCACCTGGCGAACTTTCCGACATCTATCGATCCGCTCAGCTATCGGCTGAGCGTCACCGGGGAGGTAAAACGACCGCTGAGCCTGTCGCTGGAAGAGCTGCAGGCGCTGGCCGAGCCGGCTGAAGTGGTTGCCGTCAACCAGTGCTCCGGCAACAGCCGGGGCTACTTTTCGCCCCGCGTATTTGGTGCCCAGCTGGGCAACGGAGCCATGGGCAATGCGCGCTGGACCGGCGTACCGCTGCGCGCCGTGCTGCAACATGCCGGGGTCAGCGCCAATGCGCTGCAGGTGGCGTTTGACGGGCTCGACACGCCCGTGATGCCAACAACACCCGATTTTCGCAAAGCACTCGACATTGAACACGCACTCAGTGATGAACCGCTGTTGGCATGGGCCATGAACGGTGAACCCCTGCCCTTCCTCAATGGCTACCCGCTGAAGCTGATCGTACCGGGCTATTTTGGTACCTACTGGGTCAAGCATCTCGCGAGCATCGAGGTTCTGGGTGAGCCATTCGGCGGCAAAGATGCCTTTTACATGACCAAGGGCTACCGGCTCCCCGATAACGACTGCCTGTGCGTATCGCCGGGCAGCAAGGCGGCAAGCACTAAACCCATCTCGACACTGGCGGTGCGCAGTTTCTTAACCAGCCTGCGTGCGGGCGACACCGTGCCGGCAGGCCGGGATATTGAACTGCAGGGTATTGCTTTTGACGGCGGTACCGGCATTCGGCGGGTTGAAGTTTCGAACGATGCCGGCGCCAGCTGGCGCGATGCCGAGCTCGGAGAAGATCTGGGACACTTCTCGTTCAGGCAATGGCGGCTGCGCGTGCGCTTCGACGCTGCAGGCGCTGCACAGCTGCTGGTCCGGGCCACCAATAACGGTGGCGACACGCAGCCCATGACGGCCACCTGGAATCCGGCCGGCTACCGGCGCAACGTGGTTGAGGCCACAGCGGTGCAGGTCGTATGACCCGGGTCATACGGGGGCCCGGGTTTGCCGCGGCGCTGTGCGCCAGCCTGCTGCTGGCTGCGGGTTGCGAACCGGCGCACAGCCCGGCGCAAGAGTCAGCGCCGGCCGCTGCTCCCGCGGCGGCGGTCCCACCCGCTGCTCCGGCCGCGGCAGCGGTCAGTATTAACTTGCCCGCGGCGGATTTCACGCTCCGCGCATCGACCCTGCCCGGGTATACGCTGGCCACACAGAAATGCGTAATCTGCCATTCGACCGACTACATCAGTTTCCAGCCGCCGGGGATGACGCTGGCACAATGGACCGGCGAGATGCAAAAAATGCGGGCCGCTTACGGGGCCCCGCTCGTCGATGCCGAAGTTGAACTGATTGGCGCTTACCTCGCAGTCGCTTACGGCAGCACGTCCGCGGAC
>JAZBOT010000131.1:0-20661 GCA_036351295.1 Gammaproteobacteria bacterium
AGACGTCACCAGCGCTTCCGTCATCATCGACAAGTTTTCAAACCAGTCGAAAGGCTTCGGGTTTGTCGAAATGGCGAACAATTCGGATGCCGATACGGCCATCAAGGCGCTGAACGACACAGCGATGAATGGCCGTAACATCAAGGTCAACCAGGCCAAGCCGCGCGAGTCGCGTCCGAGCCGTCCTAGCTACTAGGATCTGACCTGCAGCTCGACAAGAACGGCGCCTTCGGGCGCCGTTTTTTTTGCCCTGGCATTGCGTTTAAGTGTGCAGTTGCCGGCTGCAGCCCTGCCGCTGTTTCTGAGCCGAACAGGCGGTTTCCGTCCTGCAGGCCATTCCCGGTGTATCCCCGCGCATAGTGAGGGCGCCCGTTCCGACGTTTACGCCTAGCCTTTCCCGGTGCCTGCGCAGTTGCAGGCAGACGGCCCGGGAGGCGAACTATGTGCCAGTGCGTTGTGCAATGCTTGCGGGGTTGGGTGCGGTGCCGCCCGGCTCACCTTGTGGTCCTGCTGCTCGTGCCGATGTTCGCTGTAGCGCAGGCGCCCGCGTCGCGAGTCGAAGTCTTCGACCGCTACGACCCGACCGTCTTCAGCTATGACGTAAACGGCGTGCAGGGCGAGCATATCGACCCGCGCACCCTGAGTCTGAGCTGGGAAGTGGAGGATTTCGTGCTGCCGGGAAACGGCGGGCTCGATATCGTCATCAGTCGCTCATTTAACCGTCTGGCACACACACCTTCACAGATGGGCCACTGGTATTTTGGGGTGCCCCGGGTGCAGATTCCGACCTCGCCGTGGCGTGGCCCGTTCGATCCGGCTTCCCCCGCCTATGGCACCTTTAACGCTGCATGGAACAACCTCTACGCCCGCACCAACAACGGCCAGGCGTCAGTCTGCGAGAGGGCGGGCCGACTGGTTGACGCAACGGTCCGCGGTTCAATCAACAACGTTAACAAGGGCGGCATACTCTTCGCCGCGCCGCTGATGCTGTATATACCGGGCGAGGGCAGCAAGGTGTTGCTCGAGAAGCTGCCGGATGCCACGCAGTTCCCGGCGGTTGCCGATTACGTCACCACCGACAACTGGTACGCCGCCTGCCTGCCACCGGCGGCCGGCCGCTCGTGGGGCGGCATGCGGGTCGTCTCCCCGCGCGGCGTCAGCTACGTCTTCGATTTTATTCAGTACCTGGTGCCGGGCGACTACGGTCTCGCGAGCACCGGCGGATGGGTCGAGCTCGGCATCAGCTCGATTGAGGATGCCGACGGGAATCGCATCGATTACAACTATGATCTGGCGCCGGGCGGCAGCGCCTTGCTGCAGTCGATCACGGCTTCGGACGGCCGGGTCGTTGAGTTTGAGTACCTGCCGGGCTCGGTGCTGGGCGTGGACCTGCAGGGTAGCCCGCTGGCGCTGATCACGGCGATCAACATCAAGGTCAACGGGGAGCTGTACCCGATCCGCTACGATTACTGCGACTTCAGCGACTACTACTTGCTCAAGGTGGGTTGCACCCCGCTCACGCTGGGTGCGGGTGAAGACCTGCCTGTCTTGCACGAGGTGACTTACCCGAACGGGCTGCGCACCCGCTACCGCTACGTCGCCGATATGTATTCGGCCAACGTGCTGTATGAGTGGGGTGGCTTCAACTTCCTGCTCGAGTCAGTCGTGTTACCGACAGGCGGAACGATTCAGTACCGGTACCATCAGGACTACAGCCCGGTCCTGCAGAACTCCGCCAGCCCTGCACCGCGGCTTGCTACTCGAACCACCAGCGGGCCGGACGTCACTCCGGGAACATGGAGCTACGACTACCGCTATGCCCGTCACATCGAAACCACCACGATCAGCGGTCCCGCCAACACCGAAGAGCGGCAATTTTATGAAGGTCTGGGCACCTACGAGTTTCGTATCGCCCGTTACCCGGGCCAGCACGCATGGCCGGGAACGGCGCCCACTGACTATGACGAGGTCATGGGAAGGTTGCGTCGCTTCAGTATCCGCGCGAACGATGCCCCCGCCGAGTGGCTCGCCGAGCGCTATCAGTACACATTGCCCAACCCCATTGGCAGCTCTCACTACGGCGGCAACTGGCTGGGCTGGCCCACGCTGACGCTGGCGCAGACGCGCCGGGTGCTGGTGAACCGGGTTATCACCACCGATCTCACCGGTTCCGAGCCGCGAGACTACTCGGTGTTTACTCCGGCGGCGGATTTCGACCCCTACGGATTCCCGCGCGTGCGCCATGAGCGCGGCCACAACAGCGCGTTGGCGGATTCGGCAATTTACCGCCGCCGCCAGCTCGACTGGTATCACGATCCGGAGGGCTGGTTTATCGGGCTGCCCGCCGCAGTCAGCGTGGGCAATGCCCGGCTGGAGTACGACTACTGGCCCGGCAGCGGTCGGCTGCGGCGGGCAACCGAGCTGGGCCGCACGACCGAGTATGAGTACGATGCAGAGGGCAATCTCAGCACCCGGCGCTGGCAGCGCGACGGTCTGGATTACCGGACGACCTATGCCAGCTACCGCCGCGGTCTGCCGCAGCTCGAGACACGCAGCGTTGATCCCGCAACCGGAGGCACCGCCACTGTGCGTCGCCGAGTCGACGGCTTCGGCCACATCCGGTGGCAGGAGGACACCGCCGGCAATCGCACGCTGTACCGCTATGACCCCATGGGCCGGTTGCTGCAGACCGCTGCCCCCGGTGTTGCGCCGCTCAACGTGGCTTATACGCGCAGCCCGGAGGGCTTCTGGAATGGGGTGGAGCAGACCCAGGGTAGCTGGCGTCGGCAGCTGCAGCTTGACGGGTTCGGCCGGGGCATTTTGTTGCGCGATTTCGCTGAATCACGACCCGCTGAAGCGCCGCTGGCACGCAGCTGGCGCTTCGGCCCGGCCGGCAGGCTCGTCTATGCCTCCGATCCATGGGCGTGGACCGGCGAGAGTGCTAACCCCCCGGGCACGGCTTACGCCTATGACGCCCTGGATCGTCTGACCACCATGACCGCGACGGCTGACAACAGCCAGCAGACGTTTTGCTATACCGCGGCATGCAACACCGGCGACTACAGTCGCCTGTTCGGGGCGGATCTGTTCGGCGGCAGGCTGCTCACCGACGCTGACGGCTACGAGACGGCGGTCGCGGTCAACGCCTATGAGTTTCCGGCGGGTGGGGAGCCCTCGCGGGTTGTCCAGCAGCTGACCCGCGCGACCGATCCGGAGGGCGTCGGCTTTTCGGTCACGGAGATTGAGCGGGATATTGTGCAGAAGGTCCTGGCGGTGACCCAGAGCGGGCCGCATGCCGCGCCGCTACAGCGCCGGTTTGTTTACAACGCTCAGCAGCAGGTCATCGAAGAGCAGCATCCGGAGTCTGGACTGACCCGTCACCAGTATGACGAACGCGGCAACCGCATCGCCACGACCTACGCAGACGGCACGGTGTATCGCTGGCGCTACGATGGGCTCGACCGGCTGGTTGCAGTTGACTATCCGGCCGCCGACTTCGACGTATCTCTCGAGTACGATCCGGCAGGGCACCTTGCCCGCGTGCGCAACCCGCTGGCCGACTGGCGCTATCAATATGACCCGGCGGGTCAGTTGCTGGAGGAGGTGTTAACGGTGGCGGACACGCAGCTGGCGTTTCGCTATGACTACGACGAGCTCGGGCATCTGCGCCAGATTGAATATCCCGGTGGCCGCGCCGCCGCCGTGGATACCGATGAACATGGCCGGGCACGGGCAATTGCCGGGGCTGTCACAGCCGCCGCTTACTGGCCCGACGGCATGCTCCGGGAGCTGCTGTTCGCCAATGGCGTGACGACCCGCGTCGAGCAGAACGCGCGGCGGCAGGAGTCGCGGCGGTGGGTCGACGGCGCCGCCGCCGGCATGCTGCTGGACCAGCGTTATCGCTACGACCCGCGTGGCAACCCGCTCATGATCACCGACATGCTGGCGCCCGGCCTGTCACGCTCACTGGGATACGACGGCCAGAGCCGCCTGACCCGCGCAGACGGCGACTGGGGTAGCGGCGAGATCAGCTACGACGCTGTTGGCAATATTCGCCACCGGGCGCTGGGCAACGTGGATTTGCGGTACGAGTATTCGACATCCGGTAACACCTTGTCCGCCATTGTGGCTAACGAGGCGCAGCGGTTTGCGGTTGAGCATGACGCGCGCGGCCGGGTTATAGCAGACGGGTTGTACGACTTCGTGTATGGCCCGGATGCGCAGCTGACCGGAATCGGGCAGCTGCCGGATCTTCGCTATGGCTACGATGGCAACGGCCATCGCACGCTCGTGACCGATGCGGACGGAGAGCGAATTGATGCCTACGACCTGAGCGGCAAGCTCATCTATCGGGATGCCTGCAATGCGGGGGGCACGACGAGCGAGTTCGTTTACCTGGGCGACGAGCTGGTGGCGCGCAACGATGAGCCCTGTGCAGTGAGCTGTCACCCATGAACCCAAAGATTCTGACCACAGCAGTCCTGCTGGTTGCTGCGCTGCTGTTCCGGCCCGCCGCTGCAACCATGACTTATTATCACAACGATGCACTCGGTTCGCCGGTACTGGCGACAGATGATCAGGGTGCGGTGCTCTGGCGCGCCCGCTATCGCCCGTTTGGTGAACGAGCGCAGTCCGCGGCTGACTATCTGGCATCGCGAGCCAACCCGGTCTGGTTTACCGGGCATGTGCATGACGACGTGAGCGGCCTGACCTATATGCAGGCCCGCTATTTCAGCCCTTTCAGCGGGCGGTTTCTCAGCCCCGACCCAGCGCTGCTGCGCGCTGACGACCCGCAGACTTTCAACCGCTATGCCTACGCTCGCAACAACCCGTACCGCTATATCGACCCGGATGGGCGCGAGTCGATAGCAATCACCGTTAAGGGCAGTGCCGCGTTTGGCGGTGGGGGCAGCCTGAGTACCGGCGTTTACCTCACCTTCCCGGGGGCGGCCGACGTGCCCTTCGACTTCGGCCTGTTGTCGTCAGCCGCAGCTGTAGCCGGGGCCGAGGCTTCGCTGACGTTGAACCTGGTCATGCTCGACGGTGGCCGTGAGAACCTGGAAGGCCGTTTTGTGGCCATGAGCGCGACCGCACCGCTTACCGGCGTGGTGGGTCCGGCGCTCGACGCCGAGGTTTTTATTAACCCCGAGACCGGCCAGGGCGCCGGCACCGGTCTCGGTGTGGGTCTCGCCGCGTTCCCCAGCGCCAGCGTCTCGCTGGGTCAGTCGAGCGTTGATTTCAGTGTGCGCGATGCCGTTAACAGTTTTTTTCCCGCGGATACGCTGGTGGCGCCGATGACCGAACAGGACATGCTGGACGCCTTGTGGTTCGCGTTCATCGCCGGCTGAGCGGGGTGCGCATGGACGCTGAGCAGCGCAAGCTGGAGCGATGTCGCTACATGCGCCGATGGCGCAAGCGTATTTGCATCGCCTTTCTGCCAGTGGGGTTCATACTGATGGCCGGGCTGCAGAGCGCGGTGGCCGGTTCGCTGCTGCTGGCGTGGCCCCTGCTGCTGCTGTACACGCTCGGGGTCATGATCGCGTTGCAGCAGCTCGACACCTGCCCCTGGGGCCGGCAATCCTTTCATGCCAGCAACCGCAGCTCAGGCGCACGGGTTGGGCTGTCGATGCTGTGGCGGGATCGCTGCGCGAACTGCGGCAAGCCAGACCCGGCAGTCCAACCGGAGGGCCCGGCCTAGACCTGCTCCCACTCCTTGATCAGTTCAACAAACTTCTCTTCAACGTCGGCCCATACTTCCGGTGCCCCCGCGGTGAGATGCTCCCGGTTGCTGAGCGGGAATTTTTCCTGCCCCCCCTCTGCGGGCCACTGGCGGGTGGCATCGATGACGATCTTGCTGGTTTTGGCGTATTCCACCTGGCTGGGGTCGGTGAACAGGCCTGCAGCGTCCTCGATGATCGCCGACGCGGGGTAGGGTTGCCAGCGGGCACCGACCGTCGCCAGCATCTCCACCGGATCGAGAATATTCACGTCCTTGTCCACGACGATGATCACCTTGGCGATCGGATTGCTCTGCGCAATGGATTGCCCGGCCTTGATGCCCTCGAACGGTTCCTGCTTGTCGATGCTCAGAAACACGACGCCCATGCTGTACTGGGGGGTCTGGAACGCGACGATATTCGGTATGCGCCGCTTCAGAAACGACTCGTACAGGGCATCCTGCGGTGCCGTGGCCATACCGCGCTGCATACCCGTAAAAGCGTTCATCAGCCACGGTTTGGGCCGGTGGGTGACGCGCAGTACATTGATGACAAAGTTGGTGTCTTTCCGCGCGCCCATGTAGCCGAACATCTCGCCGAAGGGGCCTTCGGGTTCCATCGAGTCTTCATCGAGGAGCACTTCGCCTTCGATCACCATTTCGCAGTGCGCGGGGATCAGCATGTCATTGGTGTCGCATTTCACGACCTCCACCGGTTTGCCGCGGAAGCCGCCGGCCAGCGCCAGTTCATCCACCGGTTTCGGGCCAAAACGCAGCGCCACTTTGGTGCCGCTGATCATCCACACCATCGGGTCCTGACCGATAACCAGCGCTATCGGCGCCGTTTTTTCGCCGCGTTCCATAGCGGCCTGCATCATGCGATTGGCGGTTTGCCCGGGCTCCGGGTTGAAACCCAGTTTGCGCGGTCCGCGCAGGGCGCAGCGGTAAGTGCCGTAGTTCGGACCCATCTTGGGGTCGGTCGTAAACACCGACGCCGTATTGATATAGCGGCCATCGTCATACGGATTGGTTTGCATAAAGGCGAACCGGGTCAGGTCGATGTCGTCGCCTTCCAGCGTAATTTCCTTGCACGGCGCCTTCTCGCGCGCGATCTCAACCGGCGGGAGCTTCGGGAACTGGCCCTTGTTGGCCGCCAGCCGCGCGTGCATTTCCGCTTTGACCGCGTTGTAATTCTTGTAGTGTTCGAGTGGCTCCGGCTCCATGCCGAACAGGATACTGTCGGTGTTCCAGTGGCCCTGTGTATTGGCCATCACCGGGCCCTCAATCCACTCGCCGTCGATTTTCACGCGCTCGAAGATCAGCGCGGGCGAGCCGTATTTGCCGTAGTAGTCCGTCATCCGGAAGAACAGGCCGGTGGCTTCAAATTTGTCCTGATCGACCTCCGGGATGCGGATGAGCAGCCCGTGGTCATCCATGGCCTGCATCCAGTCGCGAATGGAGTCGAACGGTGCGGTAGGGGTACTGGCGCCGGCACGCCGCCCGGGCGCTGCCGCGCCGCTGGTCGCGCACCCCGAGCTGAGCGCCGCCAGACCGGTGGTTGCCGCCAAAAATGCACGCCGGTCGAGTGCGCCGGTGGCCGCCTGCTCGACAGGCGGCGCGGGTGTCTTTGCTTTATCGGTCATTCTGCTACCCCTCGGTCACAACGTGGTCAGTGAGGGGTGATTCTGGCCCAGTTAATCCGCCGTCGCCAAGTGATGCGAGGTTTTGTCCGCAGACTGCGCAGCGAGCCGGCCGTGCGTGCGCCGCAGGCTTAAGCGCGCGGAATTTGGCGCAGGGCCAGCCGCTTGAGCTCGGCCGCACGCAGCCCCGCGACGGTACCCCGCAGCTGGGTAGTGCCAGAGCTGCTGCCGGGGTCGCGGCTGGCGCGCAGGTGCGCCGCCAGGTCCGGGGATTCGGTCAGTGCCGCCGCGGTGATCAGCGTGGTGCGGTAATCAGTGCTGGTGGGGTTGCCGCTTGAGGGAAAGGTTTTCATAACATTTGGTTTATGCGATCCGCAGGGCGCGGTTCAGCAGCAGGAGCTGGCCACCCTGAAACAAGTCATTTACACCCCCCAGCGCGCCGCCGCGCAGGCTGTGGGCCTGCACGGTGGCGAGCAGCAGCAGTTCATCGTGGGCGCCAAACTGGGCGGACACATCGATAATGCCACTGGATTCCCATGCGCCGAGTTCACTCGCCTTGATGTCACGCGCGTCGCCGGGCCAGACTGCCGCGCGGTCGATCACCGCTACCAGGCGGTAGTCGGTTGGCCGGGCCGGGTTGATTTGCCAGATGGAGGCCTCGCGGCCGGTCTGCGCGCCGAACGGGCGCAGCTTGGTGGCTTTGTCTTCCTGCACATAGATCAGCCCGTCGCTGGCCCAGACCAGGTTGTCGGCACTGCGTATGCCGTAATCACCAAAGTCGTCGCCGTCGTGCAGAATGGTGAGCGTCGCGCGCGGCGGTTTTTCAGCATCGATAACGATGTCGATTTTATACAGGGTGCCCCAATCGTCCGCAGGGAACACCTTGCCGTGACCCGTCGAGGCAAACACCACCTCGCGCGGATTTGCCGGGTTGGTGTGCAGATCTTCCGGGCGCGAGAACATAAATGCACCCGCGCGCCGGGCCTGCTCGCGCAGCACGACATCGTCGCGTTAACCGTCGCGGTCATGGCCTGCCAAACCTGCCTGCTGCGGGTCGCGGGTGATGACCGGCATAAAGGTGCCGCTGGCGCTGGCCCCGGTGCCGTTCCAGTCCTCCGGGTTACGGTGGCCGTCGGCCGCCACCCACGCATACAGCTGTCCCTGACGCAGTCCGTTTCGCGCGAGCAGGTCGCCCTGCGGCTGCTTGCGGCCAATCCACAGGTACAGCGGCGCGGCCCCGAATTCCAGGTCGTCGCCGAGCAACAACGCGATCTGCCCGTCCGCCGCCTCATGATCTGCGGTGGCGACCGCCGTCACGTTCTCCCACGAACCCCGCCCGAGCTCGGGCGCTGCCCACAGAGTGCCGGTGCGGACGTCCATCGCCCAGATGCTGCCACCGTGCGGGTGGTCTTCCGCGGCCGATACTTCTTCGTGCACAAACAGCAGGTCATCGACAAAGCCCAGCTCGCCGGCGCGATAACCTTGCGCCGAGCACAGCGTGCTCAGCCCGCGGCTCGAGGTTGTGCCCCAGCGCTCGTTGATCTGCTCGGCAGCCGCGACCACTGCGCCGCGCCGGTCGCGAATTTCTGTCAGCGCCTGACCGGCGGCCCGAACCGTCCGGCTCTGCTTGTCGATATCGACCCAGCTGATGCGCCCGCCGGTGAGACTCAGGCCATTGTCGAGGCGGAACGCATAACCCTGCTCCGGCGCCAGCTCGTGATTGACGAAAACCCGCACCGTGTCGGCATTCCAGTCCCACGCTGCCAGACCGTCCATCACGCCCGGCGGTTGGTAGCCGGTGATCGTATCGCCGGTCGTCAGCAGCGGGTGCGCCGCAAAGCCCGAGCTCGTCGTCGGCCTGAGCATGGCGGCTGGCACTGTAACCTCCGCCCGTGCACGGCTGCTGCCACCCGCGCCAATGAGCGCGGTGGCACCGAGCGCCAGCAGGTCGCGACGGTCTATCGGCATGGTCGAGGAACCCGTAGAACAAGTTGAGGCAGCGTCCATTGTGCGGCACCTGTATCGAGGGCCGCAATTGTTGCGCTATATTGTGGCGACAGTGTGACAGCAACAACGGCGCCCGTGACCGGCTTATGCCTCAACAACCTGACCTGAACGTGAATCATGCCGGCCGGTAACTCGGCTAACCGCTGGGGCACCGTGGCGCGGACGTTTCACTGGGGCATGCTGCTGCTGATTGCGGTGCAGATACCGCTGGGTCTGTGGATGGTGGAGGTCTACGAGGTTTACGCGGAGACTTTCGGCGACGATACCTGGGTCATGCGGACGTCGAACTGGCACCACACTCTCGGCTTTATTCTGCTGGCGGCTGTCTGCGCGCGGCTATCGTGGCGCGCGCTGCACACCGTGCCGGAGCTGCCGGGCCGCCTGCCGCTGTGGCAGCGGCGCCTCGCGCGCCTCACCCACGGCCTTTTTTATGTCTTGTTGCTGGTATACCCGCTCACGGGCTGGGCCTCGCTGTCGGCCTACGAAGGGGAGTTTCCGATCTTCCTGTTTGGCTGGAGCGAAGTGCCGCGGCTGGTGCCGCAGGCCGCGGAGGATGCATTCTTTAACTACGAGTTCTTCGCGGTTATCCATCGCGCCTGCTGGCGGGTGGGGGCCGTGCTGCTGCTGACGCATGCCGGGGCTGCATTGTGGCACCATTACCGTGCGCGTGACGGCGTTCTGTTACGGATGCTGACGGGCAAGCCGACAGATTCGCGCGCCTAGACGGCTGGGCCATTCCTTCCGGCTGCAGCCTCAGGGGGCACTATGACAACAGAGCAGCCCGGTGACATGCCGGTGGCCGCAGCCGCACAACGCCGCGAGCGGATGAACTTCGCCGGCACCGGCTCCGAGTATTTTCGCATTTGGATCGTTAACCTGTTGCTGACGCTGGTCACGATTGGTTTGTATTCGCCGTGGGCTAAAGTGCGCAAACTGCGTTACATCTATGGCAGTACAACTCTTGCCGAGGGTCGCTTCGATTACCATGCCGACCCGAAGCGTATCCTGTTTGGTCGCCTCATCGCGCTGGCGGTATTCGCCGGGGCGAGTATTGTGCAAGCAGTGTTTCCGCCGTTTGCGCCGCTGGTGGGTTTGCTGTTTCTGCTGGGCGTGCCTCCGCTTATCGTCCTGGCCCGCATGTTCAATATGCGCTACACCTCGTACCGCAACGTGCGGTTCGGGTTTAATCCGGCCTACGGCGCGTCCTACAAGGCCATTTACTGGTACGGATTGCTGGCGGTGCTGACGCTGGGGGCCGCGGTCCCCTACGCGCACTACCAGCGCAATCGCTTCATCGTGGGTAATACCCGTTACGGCACCCTGGCCTGGCGCATGGCGGAGGGCTCCGGGCCGTTTTTCTTCGCCTATTTTCTGACGTTTCTGGTGGGCGCGGTGATTGTGTTCCCGCTGGCTGGCTACCTGGCCGCGACGCTGCAACCTGCGGAGCCGGGTCCGGGAGAGGATGTCCTGCGGATGCTGGTTCCGGCCGCATCAGCGGCGTTGGCCGTGATGGGTTACTACGTCGCCAGCGCATTTCTCGGTGGCGCGGTACTCAAAGCCACCGTTAACGCCACCTCGCTGGGTGCCGAGGCTGACGCCGAAGCGCCTTATCGGCTCGGGTGTGACTGGAGCCTGAATACTCTGCTGCTGATGTACATGACTAACGCCATCGCGATCGTGGTGAGCCTCGGGCTGTTGATCCCGTGGGCGCAGATGCGCGTACTGCGCTACCAGCTCAGTCACACCTGGGTGGACACGACCCGTGGGCTGGATGAGGTCGCGGCGGCGGAAGCCCGGGAAGTCTCCGCCATCGGCGAGGAGCTGGGCGACATTTTCGATGTGGATATTGGCCTCTAATGGAGTTCCAGGCGCTTTATTACGACGGCCGCACGTCTGCCCGCCAGCCGGTGCGCGTGCGTTTTGTCGACGGCGCCTGCCTGCAGATAGAAGCCCTCGGCAGCCGCTCGCGCTTTGGTCTCGAGTCGGTCAAGGTCTCGCCGCGCCTGGGGCAGCAGCCTGCTATTGTTGACCTGCCGGACGGCGGGCGTCTGGAGATTGCGGACGCGGCCGGGTTCTACGCCGAGCTCGCGGCCTGCGGCCGGCGCCGTCAATGGGTGCATGCGCTGGAGTCACGCTGGTCATGGGTGCTCGTCGCGCTTCTCGCAACCCTGGGCTTGGTTTGGCTGTTGTATGCGGTGGGCATACCGGCCGCCGCCCGCACGGCGGCTGCGGCCATTCCCGACGAGGTGGATCGCGCGCTGGGGTCTGAGGGGCTGCAGCTGCTCGACGCGCAGCTGTTTGCGCCGAGCGAGCTGCCACCCGAGCGCCAGGCGGAGCTGGCAGCCGTGTTTGACGACGTGCAGCGAGCGGTCCGGACCGGACTCGACACCCGGCTGGTGCTGCGCAAAGGACAGGCTGTCGGTGCCAATGCGTTTGCGCTGCCGTCCGGCCTCGTGGTGCTCACAGATGAACTGGTCGCGCTGGCCCGTCACGATGAGGAGCTGGCGGCGGTGCTGGCGCATGAGATCGGCCATGTGCGCGAACGCCACTCGCTGCGGGCGTTGCTGCAGAACTCCGTGGTGGCGCTCGGCATCGCGCTGCTCACCGGCGATATTGCATCCACGAGTTCAGTGGTGACCGGTTTGCCGACGCTGCTGGCGTTTGCCGGCTACTCGCGCGAGTTTGAGTATGAGGCCGATGCCGTGGCGCGCGAATACCTGCAGGTGCGCGGCTTGCCGGCGCGGCGCTTCACGGAGCTGATGCTGCGCCTGGAGGCGGACAGCCCTGATCTTCCGGACGGACTCGGGCTGCTGCGCACGCACCAGGCCACCGCGGAACGCATGCGCGCGTTCACCGGCGCGGGGACTGCTGACGACTAATAGGGTGGCGTCGTCTGCGCGTCGTCAGTGGTGACCATGACGGTGCCGGGCTCGACCGCGCCGGTCGCCAGCGCTTTCATATAGGGCACGGTGGCGAGGTGGCAATAGGTTTGCCCGCGCAGGCGGTTGGGAAAGAGCCAGATCAGCCAGTTGTCCCAGTCCGTTTGCAGCCCGGGCGACTGAATATGAACCCTGCCTTCGCTATCGGTGTAGCTGAGTTCAAACTCGCTGAGATAGGTTTGTCCGGCGAGCGAGGGCTCGTTCTCATCAATCACAAAATTGCGCGCGCGCTCAGCCGCTGCTTCCGGGTACTCCTGCTCAAGCTCGCGCACAGCCTGAGCCCGTGTCAGGCGGGTAACCGCCGCACAAATTTCCTGATTGCCTGCCGCCGTTTCGCCGTAAACCGCGCGCAAATGATCCGCGGCTTTTACTTTGCATGACACCATCACCGGACGTTTGTCGTCGTAGGTCACCACCTGGAAAATTTTCAGCGGATCCGGCTCGGGCTTGGAACCGCGGTAGTCGTCCATGTTGTCAAACACGGTCACTTCGGCCTGTTGCCGGGTATTGGCCATGATTTCCTGAACCGCCTGACAATAGGCGGGCGACGTCGGGTCGGGCAGGGCGCGGTCAGCCGCGAGTGCGCCAGCGGGCACAGCGGCGGCCAGCGCCAGAATCACGGCGGTTGCGAACGGGTATGGTGGCTGCATGGCAAGCTTCCTCTGAGCCTCGAATCGGTTGCAGCGCGCATTGTCACTGACTGCGGGCTGCCCGTAAACACTGGTTCCGTGGCTGCGGCGGGCCGAATTGTCTGGAATGGCCCTATTTGTTAGCATCAACAGACTTTCGTTGGAGAACCGTATGGAAATTGTCGTATCGGTGTTTGCTGTTCTGGTGGCTATGGGCTGCTTCTATGCGATCTATCGCAGCGACAAAAAGGACGCTCAAAAAGGCAAAGCTGCCGAAGAGAAAAAGGACTGAGTCGTCCGGTGGCTGTCACTACAGCAGTCATGGTTCTAAATGAGGAACGCCAGTGGCGTGGGCGCTTGATATAGCGGCCGGGCTCGCGCTCGGGCTGCTGTTCTTTGCGCTGGTGCGACTGCGAATGATAGTGGCGCCCTGGCTGGGCGCAAAAGTGGGCCAATGGGCGCGCTGGTCTGTCTGGGTTGCTATCTGTGTGGTGATGATAGCGGCCGCCAATCTCGAGCTCTGGGCGTTGCGGCAGGTGCTCCACCAGCAATTCGGACTGACGGCGGCGTTGCTGCATGAACTGGTGTTCGCGGTGGTGGGCTTTGGCAGCGGTTTCTTGCTGATTACCCGTTACGTAACGCGCCGCCACGAGAATACCTGTGCTGAAGATCGCGTCCCCTGTGGCGCTCGCCTCAGCAACGAGCCCTGAGGTTCACCATGCCCCTTGAGATGACGTTTGCACTGTGGTGCATTCCCCTCACTGTGTTTCTGCCGATTATTTGGGTCGGCATTGCCAAGTCGATGGTGCAGGGCTATGACAACTCAGCTCCCCGCGAGTGGCTGGCTAAGCTCGAGGGCCGTGCCAAGCGCGCCAACTGGGCCCAGCAAAATTCCTACGAAGCGTTTCCGCCTTTCGCAGCCGGTGTCATCATTGCGCACCTGACGGGTGCTCCGCAGATGACTGTTGATGTCCTTGCCGGGCTGTTCGTGGTGCTGCGGGTTGCTCACGGCATCCTGTATATCGTTGATTATTCGACCCTGCGGTCGCTGGTCTGGACGCTCGGCTTCTTCACCACTTTCGCCTTTTACGTCATCTGAAGCAGCCGATTCGCGGGCAACCCGCGGAATCGGCCCGACAGGCGGACAGCCGGGGCCGCTAACCGCTGCGCGGCGCCTCCTGCGGCGAATCCGTATGGCAGCGGGCACCGAAATCTATCAAGCTTGGGGTGGATGGGCTGTTGTAGCTCGTCTGCACTGCGCTCGACTGCTTTAGGGGATTCGCTTTGATGGCCGGCATTCAGGACACCGTGAACAACACCGCCGAACAGGTGCTGCCTTTCCGTTTCTGGTGGGGCTTTGCCTTTTGCGCCGCCGTGATGGGTCTTATTGTCGCGCTGGGGCCGTATAGCGACAGCAGCATGTTCGTGCCCGACCATGGCAGTTTCTGGTATTACTGGCAGCTCAAAGAACCCACCGTGGTTACCCGGCTGTCGGCCTGGTTGCCCTACACCGCGCACATCGTGTCGATCTGGTTCCTGATTTACCAGGCGAAGCATGCGCAGCCCCGCTACATATTAGGTCTGCACCGGTTTAATCTCTGGGCGCTGGGCGTGAACGCTTTTTTTGTGCTGCTGCATATTGCCCAGACCAAGTATTTTTACGATGGCCTCGCGCAGGATGTCCACGAAACCACATCCATGGGCTCGGTCATCATCATGCTGTTCCTGATCCTCATCATGGAGAACAACCGCCGCGGGATGTTCTTCGGGAAGAAGCTCGGCTTCATGACGGGGGTCGGGGATGCGGTGAAGCGCTACCACGGCTACTACATTGCCTGGGCGATCATTTACACCTTCTGGTATCACCCGGTTGAGACGACGTCTGGCCATCTGGCAGGTTTTGCCTACATGTTCTTACTGCTGTTACAGAGCAGCCTGTTTTTTACGCGCTACCATGTCAATCGCACTTGGACCATGTTCCTCGAAGCGTTGTTCGTTATTCATGGCGCTGCGGTGGCCGCGTTCATACTGAACCCCGGTCAGCATCAGTTCTGGTCACAGTTCCTGTTTGGCGGCATGGCGATATTCCTGATAACCCAGATGCACGGGCTCGGCCTCAGTACTCGCGGCAAGCTCTGGGTGGCTGCGCCCCTGGTAGCGATCATGCTGGTGTTTTACTTTAACAACCCGGATCTGCTGCCCTGGCTCGCGACGCTGCCGGCAACGATGTATCTGGGCTCCGTGCTGCTGTTTGGCATTCTCTGGTTATTGGGTCGGGTCGGACACCTGTTGCCGCGATCGGCAGATGCAGAGATGGCTGACCCTGTACAATCATCGGGCGCCTCTTAACCGGTCCCGACCATGCCCGCCACAGCTCCCGCCATTCCCAAGCCGCGCACGCGGCTATTTGAGTACCCGCGCTACTGGGCGGAGTGCTTCGGCAAGGCCGAGTTTCTGCCAACGAGCCGCACGGAGATGGACGCGCTGGGCTGGGACTCCTGCGACATTATTATCGTCACCGGCGATGCCTACGTTGATCATCCCTCATTCGGCATGGCATTGGTGGGGCGCCTGCTCGAAGACCAGGGCTTCCGGGTCGGCATCATCGCCCAGCCCGACTGGCAGTCGGCCGAGCCGTATACCGTGCTGGGCCAGCCCAATCTGTTTTTTGGCATCGCCGCCGGCAACATGGATTCCATGATCAACCGCTACACGGCGGACCGCAGGATGCGTTCGGACGATGCCTATACGCCGGGCGGCGAGGGCGGCCGGCGACCGGACCGCTGCTCCATCGTTTACGCGCAGCGCTGCCGTGAGGCGTATCCGGATGTACCGATAGTGCTCGGCGGCATAGAGGCATCGCTCCGGCGGATAGCGCACTACGACTACTGGCAGGACGAAATCCGCCGGTCCATCTTGCTCGATGCGGCGGCCGATATTCTGGTGTACGGCAACGCGGAGCGGGCCATTGTTGATATCGCCCATCGCATTGCGCGCGGCGAGGCGGTCACCGACATTGATGACGTGCGCGGTACCGCGTTTATTCGCCGCAATACGCCGCCGCGCTGGCTGGAGGTTGATTCCCCCCGCATTGACCGGCCCGGGCGGCTGGAACGAGTGGTTAACCCGTACCTGAACCAGCGTGACATGACCCCGGCAGAGCGCCAGCGCCGGGACGCCGCGCTGGCTGGCGCTGTGGCACCCGCAGAGGCTGACGCATCGGCGGATGCGGCGGCGAACTCAGCGGCCGGTAACGTCGAGCCACTGCCGTTGCCCAGGCTGAACCGGGCGCGCACGGTTGTCCGCCTGCCGTCCTTTGAAAAGGTGCGCAATGATCGGGTGCTGTATTCGCATGCCAGCCGCGTGCTGCACCTCGAAACCAACCCCGGCAACGCGCGCGCGCTGGTGCAGAAGCACGGCGATATCGACGTCTGGCTGAACCCACCGCCGGTGCCGCTCAGTACGCCGGAAATGGACTACGTCTACGGCATGCCGTTTCAGCGTGTGCCCCACCCGCGCTACGGTGAGCAAAAAATACCCGCCTATGAAATGATTCGCTTCTCCGTGAACATCATGCGCGGCTGTTTTGGCGGCTGTACTTTTTGTTCGATTACCGAGCATGAAGGCCGGATCATTCAGAATCGCTCGAGCGAGTCAATTCTGGCCGAAGTCGAGGATATCCGCGACAAAGTGCCGGGCTTCACGGGGGTTATTTCAGACCTTGGCGGGCCCACGGCCAACATGTACCGGCTGGCCTGCAAGAGCCCGGAGATCGAGGCGGCCTGCAGGCGGCCGAGCTGCGTGTTCCCGGGCGTCTGCAAAAACCTGAACACCGATCATTCATCGCTCACGCAGCTGTATCGCGACGCGCGGGCGCTGCCCGGCATCAAGAAAGTGCTGGTGAGCTCCGGCGTACGCTACGACCTGGCGGTGGAAGACCCCGAGTACGTCAAGGAGCTGGTCACTCACCATGTTGGCGGCTACCTGAAGATTGCGCCCGAGCACACCGAAAAGGGTCCGCTCGACAAGATGATGAAGCCCGGCATTGGCACCTATGACCGCTTCCGCGAATTATTCGAGCAGTTCTCGAAAGAGGCGGGCAAGGAGCAGTACCTGATCCCGTATTTTATTGCCGCGCACCCCGGCACCTCCGATGAGGACATGCTCAATCTGGCGCTCTGGCTCAAGCAGAACGGCTTTCGCGCCGATCAGGTGCAGGCTTTTTACCCGTCGCCGATGGCGACGGCCACGGCGATGTATTACTCGGGCAAGAATCCGCTGCGCAAAGTGGGTTACAAGACCGACAGCGTGGAGACCGTCAAAGACCCGGAGCAGCGCAAGCTGCACAAGGCCTTCCTGCGCTACCACGACCCCGCCAACTGGCCGCTGCTGCGGGATGCGCTGCGCCGGCTGGGCCGCGCGGAGCTGATCGGCGACGGGCCGCAGCAGCTGGTGCCGGCCACACAGCCGGAATCGGGCGACTACCGTGCCCCGCGGCGCAAGAACAGCGCTCACGCCCACCAGCGGCGTACCGGCAAGGTGCAGGGCAAACCACGCGTCAAGTCGGCAGACGGCACTCCCCGCCGCGGCCGGGTGCTGACCCAGCACACCGGCTTGCCGCCGCGCGACGACGGTTCGCAAGGCTAGGTTACTGCACGGCCGGCAGTACGTGCTCGCCGATCAGCTCGAGCGCTTCCATGGGGTCCTCGTGGAGCCGCAGGGCCAGCTCTGTCAGCCCCGCCTCTTTAAATCCGCGAAAGCGTTCCAGCTCTGCTTCCATCTGCTCCATGCCGCCGGCGGATGCAAGCCCTGCGATCAGCCGGTTAACGATGTCTTCCGGCACGCCGTCGATGACCCCGGAATTGGTCCAGCTGGCCTTGCGGAAGTTGTTCCAATTATCCATGACGATGTCGAGCTCGCTTTCGTCATGCAGGAATTTCTGCAGTACGTCTTCTTCTTTGCCAATGATTGCGCCGCGCCAGATCAACTCGCGGCGGGCCTCCCACATCGACACTTCGCGGTCGCGCTTGATATGCCATGCCCAGAAATTGCCCACCCGAAATTCATCCGGCGCAGCGTCGCGCCGGCCAAGACCGATAGCGACGTTCTCCATGGCCTCGGGCATCATGTCCACCGTGTAATCGCTGAGCTGGATCGCATCGGCGTGATGGGCGCCCATACGGATCATTTGCGGCCCGCTGCTGCAGCTGTAGAGCAAGGGCCCCGGTGACGTTGCCCAGCTCATGATGTACGGCCGGCCGACAGCGAATATCTCACCGTCATAGCCCTTGGCAAAACTGGCGGTGCGGGACTGCTTCAGAACGTCAAGGCACTCCCGCACCCCGCGGACCCGCCGATCAGGCTGCCGGGTTTTTTTGACCGGATGGTAGCCAGGCCACATGTCGGCCCCCGCATGGGAGCGCCAGCCAATCGCACCGAGCACCCCGCCGCCGCCGCCAACGGCCACCATCGCACGCCCGTCGGCCATTTCGTTCAGTGTTAGCAGTGCGTTCGCCATTTTGAGCGGGTGCATTTCCCACGGTGACAGCGCGAGGGGCCCCAACAGTATCTTCGAGGTCGCGGCGGCCGCGGGCGCGAGCGCCAGGAAGCAGTCCCAGTGCTGATGATAGTTGGACGACCAGACAGCCCGGATGCCGATTTTTTCGGCGGCCACCGCAATTTCAGCGACCTGGGAGGGGCTCATGTCGGGCTGCAGAATGATGTCGATATCCACGCGCGGACCTCAATTTTGCGACTGAGCCGGAACGATAGGCAGGCGCGCGCCCGGGCGCAATGCTGCAGGCTGACCGCGCCACCCGTTGCCCGCCGCGCGGTCATTTGGTCCGGTGCTGCCGGCTCTCTGCTATGCTTTGCCAACGTTCAGGACCAATGCCGGGAGACGATCGGTGCCAATTTTTGATTACAGTTGTGCGGCCTGCGGGCACACCTTTGATGTGCTCCAGAAGCTGGGCGCTGAGCCGCTCAGCGAGTGTCCGGAGTGTCATGCGGCTGAGTTGCGCAAGCTGGTTTCAGCTCCGGCATTTCATCTGCGCGGCAAGGGCTGGAAGAATTCTGATGACACGCCGAAGCGGCCGAACGTCCGCCCGAAGTTCGCGCACACGATGGACTCGCCGGTACCGCACGCGGAGCACACCCATGAGCCCGCCAAACCGGCCGCCGGTGGCCACAGTCATGGTCACCACAAAGACCATTCGCATGGCAAAGAGCATTCGCATGGCCATGACCACGGTCACAGCCATGGCCACTCACACGGCCACAGCCATGGCCATTCGCACAGCCACGGGCACGGCCACAAGCACGACTAGGGTCGGCTTGTCCGCTGCCGCGTGCAGCCGGGTCATTCCAGCGCGAGCAGGGCTTCCCAGTCGGCCGCACTGACCGGCATCACGGACAGCCGGTTGCCGCGTTTGACGAGTTGCATGTCGGCCAGCGCCGGTTCGGCCTTGATCTCTGCCAGCGTGATGGTGCGCTTCAGCTTGCGCCGGTAGCGTATGTCCACCATGTACCACGTCGGGTTGTCCGGGTCGGGGTTGCCCTTGCCCTTATAGATCGTGGTGTCCGGGTAACCCTCTTTCGAGACCTCGGCGATCCCCACGATACCGGGCTCCGCGCAGTTGGAGTGATAGAAAAGCACCCCGTCGCCCTTGCGCATGTCATCGCGCATCATATTGCGCGCCTGGTAGTTGCGCACACCGTCCCAGCAGGTCGTTTTATCCTTTTTGAGCTGGTCGATGCTGTAGACATCGGGTTCCGATTTCATCAGCCAGTAAGCCATTCGCCGCTACCAGGGGATAATGTCGCCTTCGTGCGACATGAACAGGCCGGTGTATTCGAGCTTAAACTGGTCCACCACGTTGATGCAGGCCTCCGCGCTTTCCTCGGTGGTGATCAGGAAGTTGGCTTTTTTCATGCCGGCGTGGCTCAAGGCTGAGTTCATCATTTGAGTATCAACGGCGCCCGGCGACACCAGGGCCACCGTAATCTTTTTGCCTTTGAGCTTCAGCGCGATGCTGCTAAGGCCCATGTTGAGCGCGGCCTTGCTCATCTTGTAGAACGGAATGGAGGTGTCCCGCAGCAGGCCGATAGAACCCTGCACACTGGTCATGCCGACAATTTTCTTCTGGTCGCTGGCAGCCACGTGGTCGACAAAGGCCTCAACCATCTTGAGCGTACCGGCCACGTTGACCGCCATCACGTTCATCAGCACGTCATAGTCGTAGTTGCCGAAGTCCTGCGGCCCGGGGTCACCGAGAATGGCCGCGTTGTTGTACAGCACATCGATCGGCACGCCCTCCAGCTGCTTGGCGAGTTTGTCGATGCTCTTGTGATTCAGCAGGTCCATCTTGACCACGGTAACTTTCGGGTTGGCGGCCGCCAGCGCATTCAGTTCGTCAGCTTTCTTCGGCGACCGTGCCGTTGCATACACCGTCCAGCCACGCTCTGCATAATTGGTGGCGAGCGCCAGGCCAATGCCGCGGTTCGCACCAGTGACGAGCACAGTTCCGGTGACATCACTGCGCTGGGTCGCGTCGAGCTTGACGTTGGGCTTGGGCTTGGGCGCCCGATGGCCGCCCGCCAGAACCGCACCGCTCAACAGCAGTGTCGTGACGGTGAGCAACAGGGTAAACGTGCCGCGCCAGCCGCGGGTTGCCAGGTGCATCTGGGACATGAGTCATCCTCGGTTAATCAGCAAGGCGCCTAGCTTACCA
>JAZBOT010000132.1:0-6713 GCA_036351295.1 Gammaproteobacteria bacterium
ATCTGGAGCGGGTCGAAATGCCACTCGGCAAGGTGGTCTACGACGCGCGTGCCGCTACCGGGCCGGTCAGCATGCCCACGTCAGTGCGATTGGGCGCATCAAAAAATACTCAGAAATTCTCGAACAAGGTGCCTGCGCGCCAATCAGCCTCGCCGCTGGACGTGCGGTCGGCGCCACCGCTGACGGAGGACCATGTCCCGGAAGCCTCGTTTCTTAAGCCGCCGGAAACAACGCTGGTCTCGGCCGTGGCGTCGTTGCTATTCCCACCCGAAACGACGCTCCGTGGCCCGGACGCGGTATTGCTTGCCCCGCCCGAAACGGCGCTTCTCACCCCCGATGCGAGATTGCCAGTCCCGCCCGATACAACGCTGGTCTCGCCGCTGGCGTCGTTGGCATTGCCTGCCGAAACAACGCTATAGGTGCCAGACGCGGTATTGTTCTGCCCACCCGAAACAACGCTCTGTGAGCCAGATGCGGTGTTGATCCTCCCTCCCGAAACAACGGCCTCTTGGGCAGATGCGGTGTTGGAAAACCCACCTGAAACAACGCTATAGAGCCCGGAAGCCCCATTATCTCGACCGCCACTCACCGACGAGTATAAACCCGATGCCACGTTGTCTCTGCCACCCGGTACAGACGCGAACTCACGGTTAATTATGTTCCGGTAACCTGCGACGATACCACCGTAGCTGCCATAGTTGTTCTGTGCGCCCACCACTAGATTGTGAGAACCCGTCTTAAAGCGATCACCCCAAACATATCCAGCGGCCACGCACGAATCAAAAGATAAATATGCGCCATTCGAGCAACGCACTCGGACATTGCCCCTTAGTTCGTCATACCCCACAATGATGTTGCCCAAGCCATTAATGGTACTCGTCGAGCCTTCGCCGTTGACGACCTGCAAATTCGCGGCAACGATGCGCACCGTCGGGCGCGCAGGGTTCGTTGTTTCATCCACTTCGATGTACGACTCCAGCAAGCTGATGTAAGCCTGTTGCTGAGCCACCGTCGATTCCAGGGCAGCCAGCCGTGAATTGGTGTTGCCGAAAAAATCGACGACGGCATTCCAAAACCAACTCGGCACGTCCGCGCGCACGGGTGCTGCAAAGACCATGCTGAGCATGGCTACAAGCACCACTGTGCTGATCGTTTGTTTATTGTTTTTAAAGAGCTGCATTCCGGTTCCCCTGTTGCGTGCGGCGAGTCACCGGTTGGTAGCAAGCTCAAAATCAGATTAATCGATCACCGGTAACTAGTCTATCTCAACGCACAGGGGGGGCGGCGTGGTCGTCAGGCCCGCGTCGCTACAGCGGCCACACCATCAGCAGCAACGGCATGCTGATGACGACGACCAGCAGCTCCAGCGGCAGCCCGAGTTTCCAGTAGTCACCAAAGCGAAAGCCACCGGGGCCCAGGATGAGGGTATTGTTCTGGTGGCCGACCGGCGTGAGGAAAGCGCAGGAGGCGCCGATTGCAACCGCCATCAGAAAGCTGTCGGGGTTGACGCCCAGCGTGCCGGCAATGTTGAGTGCGATAGGGCACAGCACAGCCGCCGTGGCAGCATTGTTCATCACGTCTGACAGAAACATGCTGGTGACCAGAATCACCACCAGCGCGATGACCGGGTTGCCCTGCGCGACGGTGGCGACCAGCAGCTGCGCCAGCACCGCCGCCGCTCCGGTGCTTTCCATAGCGCCCGCCACCGGCAGCAGTGCCGCGAGCAATACAATGACCGGCCAGTCGATGGCGGTGTAAATCTGGCGCAGCGGGACGGTGCGACTGACCATGGACGCCAGCACGCCGAGAGTAAACGCCGCAGCCGCCGGCAGCAGCCCCACGGTGGCGATGGCGACCGCGCCGACCATGATGGCGCCGGCGACAATGGCCATGCGTTTATCCGGGATCCGCAGGTCGCGCGCGCCCAGCGGCACGCAGCCGGTGTCGTTGATAAACGCGGTGATCCCCTCGGCCGCACCCTGCAGCATGAGCAGATCGCCGGAATTGAGCTTGAGCGTACGCAGTCGCGCTCGTGGCGGCAGGCCTGCCCGGGAGACGGCCAGCAGGTTGATGCCGTAGCGCATGCGCAGGTGGAGGTCCTCGGCGGATTCCCCGACGATGGTCGAGCCCGGCAGCACCGCTACCTCGCGCACGATGACTTCTTCGTTACCGGTGCCTGTTGGCCGGGCTTCGGCGGCGTCGGACTGGTCGGCGGCTCCGGGCGTATCAGCCGGGTCATCTGTGAGTGCCGTGTCTGCTGCCGGCGCCGCGGCGTGCTGCTCGAGCTTGATGCCGAACACCGACAGCGCCTCGGCCAGCGCGCTGACATCGGCCTCCAGCACCAGAACGTCGTCGGCATGAATGTGGCGCCCGCCGTGTGGGGCTACCAGCCGCACGTCGTTGCGCACCAGCGCCACGATCTGCGCATCGCTGTCTTGCAGTTCGCGCTCGAATGCCCGCAGTGTGAGGCCGACCGCCTTGCTGTTGTCCGGTACCCGCAGCTCCGTAAAGTAAGCGCCGGTGTCAAAATCTTCGCCCGCTACTGACTTGCGTGCGGGCACCAGCCGCCAGCCGACGCCGGCAACGCATACGATGCCGGCGACCGCGACCGCGAGGCCGACCGGCGTGAAGTCGAAAATGGCGAAATCGCCCAGCCCGGCCTCGGCCCTGAAGCCCGAAACAATAAGATTGGGAGGCGTGCCGATCAGCGTGGTCATCCCGCCCAGTATGGTGCCGAAGGCCAGCGGCATTAGTACCTGGCCGGGCTCCAGGTTCAGTCGGTCGGCAAGCTGGACGGCGACCGGCATCAGCAGCGCCATTGCGCCGACGTTGTTCATAAAGCCCGACAGCACTGCGCCCAGCCCCAGCAACGCGAGCATGCTGGTCAGCCGCCCGGCCCCGCTCGGCAGCACGCTGCGCGCCAGCCAGTCTACAGCGCCGGTATTCTGCAGCCCCTGACTCAGGACCAGCACGCAGGCTACGGTGATAACCGCCGGATGGCCGAAGCCCGCGAATGCATCCGCCGCCGGCACCAGCCCCACGATCACGCAGGCCATCAAGGCTGTCAGGGCGACTACGTCATGCCGCAAACGCCCCCACAGGAACAGTCCCATCGTCGCCGCAAGCACGGCGCAGACCAGCCATTGGGAAATCAGCATGGCAATGGCCCCGCAGGGTCAGGCGCGCGGACTAGTGCCGCTGACGCTTGCCAAATTCGCTGTCGAGCAGGGCTCGCAACTTTTTGCCGGCACCGCGCAAAGCGCTGGCGACGTCGGCATCAGCGTGGCTGACCGTCTGGGGCTGCATGCCTTCGGGCCGCGCCTCAATGGTGCACAGAATGTCATCCCGGCCGCCCTTGGCCGCATTGGTGTCGGCGAGATGCACCTCAATACGGGTCAGGCGATCAGTCAGATGCCCCAGCGCAGCTGTGACCATCTCTTGAGCCACTTCAGCCAGTCGTTCGTCGCCCTGGATGTGGGCATCCGTGTTGAGTTGAAACTGCATGCCAATTCTCTCCGGTTCACAAAATCTGAGTGTACGCGCTATTGGTCCTTGTGTCGGCAAAGCCCCAATGTCCTTCCGTATTTCCCAGTAACTTATCTTACAATGCTGAACAAGCAGCGCAGCAGACTGCGTCTGCTGCGCCATGGCTGGCGACCATGGCCCGCGCTCTAGTATCCGAAATCCTCCCTGAAGAAGGCGTTCGAAATGAACATGGCTTTATCATCTGGCGACTCAGTCCGATAATTTTATGCAAGTTGAAAAGCACGTGTCACGAGAATGGAGCGGTCTGATTGGGTCTCTGATTCGCGAGCCGCTTGTGCATTTCATATTGATTGGAGCGGGGCTGTTCTGGCTGTTTGGCGCAGTGTCCGGTGATATGCGTGATGCCCCAACTGAAATCATCGTTAACGAAGACAGCATTGCGACTATCAAGGCGGGTTTCGAGCAGACGTGGCGTCGCGAGCCTACGGCAGAAGAGCTCGAGCAACTTATCGAGGGTTGGGTTCGCGATGAGATTCTGTATCGAGAAGGCCTTGCTCTGAATTTGCAAACCGACGATCCTGTCGTGCGGCGCCGCGTGATCCAGAAATTCTCGTTCCTTCTCGAAGGTATGGTGCCTGACGAACCGGCAGAGCCTGACCTAGAACAGTGGTTTGCCGATAATATCGACGCTTACCGCCGGGATGATACTTACAGTTTCCGGCAAATATATTTTGATCCCGCCGTGCATGGTACGCGGCTGAGCGACGTCATTGCCAGCGCACGACGGTCGCTGGCTGACCCAACCGCGGAGCCACCGGGTGATCCGACGCTATTGCCCGATTATGTGGGCAGTGCGCCCGCAGGCGGCATTGCGCGAGAATTCGGTGGCGCATTCGCTGCGGCTCTGGCCGAACTGCCCGAAGGGCAGTGGGCAGGGCCGATCGATTCCGCGTACGGTGTGCACCTGGTGCTAATAGAGTCGCGGGTGCCTGCGCCGCTGCCATCGCTCAATGATGTTCGCTCCAAAGTCGAGTATGACTTGATGCAAGCCCGCGCCGCGGCGACTAGCGCGAGTATTGTTGAGGAGTTGCGGGCCCGCTATACGATTCGCTACAGCAATGCGGTAGCGCTTGATGCCCTGACAGATGAATAGCTCGTCCCGGCATATGCTGTTTGTCTTGCTGCTGGCGTTGCCGGCAGTTCTTGGTACGGCGCAAGCGGATGTTTTTCGGCCCGCCTATCTTGAGCTCACGGAGGAGGGCGACGGCGTTTATCGCGTGCTATGGAAGGTTCCCGCGGCCGGCGACAATATGCGGCTCTCGGCTTATGTGCTGTTCCCCGAAGGCACGGAGACCCTGACCCAACCGCGTGCCCGAAAATTAGGAGATGCGTGGGTTGAGCGGTGGACGGTGCAGCGCAACGGAGGTTTGACAGGGCAAACCATTGCAATTTCCGGCAAAGCAGTTCGATTTACCGATGTGATTGCGCGCGTCGAGCGTCTCGACGGTTCCGCGCAGGTTGAGCGATTGCCCCTGTCGAGACCCGAGTTTATTGTGCGAGCGGCGGCCGGGACGGGGGAGATCGCGTGGTCGTACCTGGTGCTCGGAGTTGAGCACATTCTCGGTGGTATTGATCACCTGCTGTTCGTATTCGCGCTACTGCTGGTCGTACGCGGGGGCCAGCGTATCCTGCTTACGATTACCGCATTCACGGTTGCGCACAGCCTGACGCTCGCCGCGGCGACGCTCGGTTGGCTTGCCGTGCCTGGTCCGCCCGTAGAGGCGATCATTGCCTTATCCATCATGTTTGTTGCGGCAGAGGCCGTGAATGCTCACTACGGCAGGCAGGGCATTACTGCACGCGCACCTTGGGTGGTCGCGTTCAGTTTCGGCCTGTTACACGGATTGGGTTTCGCCGGCGCACTGGCAGAGATCGGTCTGCCCGACACAGCAGTACCGGTTGCACTGCTGATGTTCAATATTGGCGTCGAGTTGGGTCAGCTGGCCTTTGTGTGTGTCGCGATGTTATTCCTCGCCGTGCTGCGTGGCCTGAAAATTCAAATGCCACAGCAGATTATATTGCTGCCGGCTTACGCCATCGGAATTGTTGCGGCCTTCTGGACCTTGGAGCGCACAGCAAGCTTCTGGTGACAATTAGAGTGCTTATGCCAACTAATGGTCTTGTTCAGCTGCAGCTCTTGATCAGCGTATGATCTAAGGCTTGGGCGTGTACCAGATGGGTGCCGTATAAGCACGTTCCTGCACCGTCATAGTTATATCTTTGGGCAGATCGAGGTTATAGTAAGCGGCGTCGTACGCGGTCCACCGCGGCGTCGGAATCTCAATGACGCGCGTGTAGTAAAACGCGGGCTGAGCCGGGTCGAAGTCCGGATCTACCCACACGGTGATGAGTTCCGGCTCGCCGATCGAATTTGTCCAGGTCGCGTTGGCAATATCTACCGTGCTCCCGACCGGGGGCAACTTCCCATCCGGCCCCTGCTGGCGTTCATCCGACCATACGACGTCATACACCTTCTCCTGCGCGCGGCCTTTGCTGTCGACCCAGCCCTTCACTATCTGGATGCGGTCAAGATTTGCGCCGATCGGGTCCTTTAATGCGGCGACGAGGAAGCTTGGCGCCTTGCCTTTCGGCGCTGCTGTCAAGTCGCCCCCCATGGGAACACCTTTGGTGTACCCCACTCTGGCCGGAAGCCTGTTCTGAGCGTCGTTTGCTACGAAGTCCCAACCGCCGAAGAAACGCACCACCATGCGCGACCCGGTGGTCGCATAGGTTTCCTTGCGTTGCATAGCATCAAAAATCGCTTCGCGCGTGTTATCCGTCGCCCACACGGCTGCATATCCTGAAGCCCCGACTTCCCAGTCCATAACCTTAACGCCGGTCTCGGTGTTATTGACGAACGTTGCGGTCGAACGTTCCGCCGACGGCTCTTGCGGGACCGTCTTGCCGAAGAAGTTGTCCTCCTCCATCGCGGCCAGCCCGGTGTGGGCATCGCTGCTGCCGATCATGCCGAACTTGTAGGGATTCGTGCCAAGTTTTTGCTCGAGCAACAAGCCGTTCTTCAGGCCGGCACGTGCATATTCAGAACTCAGCATGTCGTTGGTCTTCGCGACGCTGCCATCGAGGTTGCCTTTGTCCCAGATCTCGAAATCAGCGAACTCGTCATTGGGCGACAGGAACGGATGGGCTTCGCCCGTGCCCTTGGTCTG
>JAZBOT010000133.1:0-12476 GCA_036351295.1 Gammaproteobacteria bacterium
GAAGTTTCTCATTCATGGAACCTCCAGAGTTGCCGCAGGCTCTCCGCGGCGATTACAGGTTCGGCGACGCGGCTGCAAGCCTTCTACCGGGGCGGGCGAATATACCTAAGGATGACCGGGGAAACCAGCCCTTTTTGCTGCGCAGAGGCAATATTCTGCAAAAGCGGCCAAAAGCCCGCCATTCCTCGGTCTCCCGAGCAGTACACCGGCCCGCGCCGGCCGCAGGCTGCTACATCCAGTTGTGAATCCAGCGGGCGTTGGCGCGGAACTGCTGGGTCGCCTCCATTTTGTCAGCCGGAGCCTTCTCGAGGTAGGCGCTGTGATCGTAGCGCGTGCGGTACTGGTCAAATACCGGCCGATACAAATCGATGTGCACGTCGGGAATACGGTGCCGGGCGCGAAACTGCGCGATCGGGATCATTGCCACCCGTTTGGTTTCAAACGGACCACAGTTCTCCAGCTCGATGCCGCGCGGGCCGATAATCGCGGAGTTGCCGGGCGGCCCGTAATTGGTGTCATCGAAGAACCCGGGCAGACGTTCGCCGGTATTGACTGCATTGTTAGTCGCAATGGTGTACACGCTGTTGTGATAAGAAGTCAGGCGGAAATCGTGATATTCAAAGCCACCGGTTGCCACCCGACACATAATTTCGGCGCCTTTCATCGCCATGCAACGAAACAGTTCGGGCTCAAACTGCACCGCCGACATCGCGATATTGCCGATGTCGGTTTGCGCTACCGGCACAACGGCATCAATGCCATACATCTCAACAAAGCGGTCGTAAACGTCATAGATCGTGGTGGTGTATTGCTCCACGGGCCACATGCCGCGGAGATTGCGTTGCTTCCAATGGTTCGCCACCAGGCCATCAGGGCCCATCAGTATCATCTGGTGCAGCACGTGCCCGGGCCAGTCCGCTTCGTCTTTAAAGTACCCGCCGAAAACAATGTAGCAATTGTATTGCTTGGCTTTTGCCGCTACCGCCGCCAGCTCAGGCCCGTCCAGAGACAAGGCAAGCCGATAGTGCTGCTCTTTAGTCCATTGACTGAAGCCGGTAATGGGGAACTCGTGAAATACGAGCAGGTCATTCGGTGGGCCACCGCTCTGGGCGATATCGATGCACTCCAGGAAATAGTCAAGGTTGCGGCGAATATCGGGTTCGGGGTTCGCACCGCTGACCCCGCCTACGCGGGTTTGCACAGCGGCGACAAAAATCATGTCGCGACGCAAGTCTACGGTGGGATAAGTGCCGTCTTCACGGACCATTTGTGGTGTGGCCTGGGACATATATAACTTCCTGAGTCTCGAGCTTGGTGTTAACGGTGACGGCCAACCCGGCCGCTTTAGTATTCCAATCATCGACGCTGGCGCAGCATTTGGCAAACTCGGGCAACTGGCGAGCGCCACCAGTGGCCTGACCACGACCAGACCCGCAGGTCCGCCGCGCGCCGCCGGCGCCGAGCGGCAGGCGGACGCTCAAAGTGCTATATTTTTCTTCTCTCGGCGCCAGCGGGCGCCGCAGCCAGCAGGGGGAATCGTCATGTTGCGCAGCACACTCTTCAGCGGCCCGGTTGTGGCCATTGCACTTTTGCTCTGTGCTCCCGCCAGCTTTGCCCAGGTGCAGCTCAGCGAGCCGGGGCGCCGCGCAATTAGCCCGGAGATTGCGGTCGGCGCCGACGGCGCGATCAACGTAATCTGGCTCGATAAAGGCCTGACGGCGGATCGACCGCCACCCAAGCCGCGCAAACCCGGCGAGCACAGCCATCGCTCGGCAACGGATTTGTATTTCACGCGGTCGGAAGACGGCGGCACAACCTGGACGAAACCGCTGCGCGTCAACGATATCCCGGGTGAAATCTGGGGCTTTGCCGTCAGCAAGCCGCGGATTGGCGTCGGTCCCAGCGGCACGATTCATATCTTTTACCCCGCCAATGACCGCTCCGAAGCCATCGGTCTCGATGTGGTCAGCGCACGCTATCGACGCTCCACCGACAATGGCAAGAGTTTCTCGGCTCCGCTCACGATTAATCGTCCCGCTACCGAAGACCGCAGCGAACTGCTGGGAGAAGGGCTGGCCATGACCAACTCCTTCGGGACGATGGGCGTAGCCCCGGACGGCACGATTATCGCCGCCTGGCAGGATGTCGCCGAAATGCAGGATCAATCGGGTGGCGCGGACGGCGTGGTCGCGATTTCTGCGGATGACGGGCTGAGCTTCGCCACCGAGCGGGTGGCGCTGCCGGGCAACGATGTGTGCCCGTGCTGCCAGCTGACACTCGCTTTTGGGGACGATGCGGCCTACATGGGTTTGCGCAAGCTGTTCGCCGACGGCCGTGACAGCACCATCGCGCGGTCGACCGATGGCGGCCGAAACTTCAGTTTGGCTGGACGACTGGATTTCGCGCCCTGGGATATAAATGGCTGCCCCTTGAAACCGACCGAACTGGCGGTCAGCGGCGAGCGGGTTTTCGCGGTGGCCTACACCGGCGGTGAAACCCCACCCGGGCTGTACTTCACGCACTCGGACGATGGCGGCACCACCTTCAGCGGCAAGCTGCCGGTGCACCCCGGCGCCGGGTTTGCTGACGCGCCGGCGCTCACGCTGGATACGCGCGGCCATGTGCGGCTGGTATGGCACGCCAAAGTCGATGGTCAGAAGCGGCTGTTTTCCGCGGCATCAGTCGATGCCGGACGCACGCTGACAGAACCGGTCGAAGTCGCCACGCCGGCGGGGGAATCGGCGCAACCGGCAGCGGCCGCCGGCAGCAACGGCAACGTGCACGTAACGTGGCAGCAGGAAAATGAAGAGGTGTTTTTCATCACCCTGCCCCCCGCCGTGCCCCGCGTCGCAACCCACCCATGAGGGCATGGTCAGGCGCGGTGGCCTGTGCCTTGCTGGTCGCCGGCATGCCGGCTGCAGCGGCGGAGCTGATCACGCCGCTGGATGCCGCGGGCCTGCGCAACGAGCTGGACGCCGCGCGCGGCAACGTCGTGGTGCTGAATTTCTGGGCCACTTGGTGCCGCCCGTGTCTGGAGGAGATCCCCCTGCTGCAGGATGTCGCGGATGAATTCGCCGCGGACGATTTTCGTCTGGTCAGTGTCTCGCTTGACGAAGCCGAAAGCATGGAATCTCAGGTGATTCCGTTCATGCAGAAGTGGTTTCCGCAGTTTGCGAGCTATCAAAGCATCGAGTACCAAATGGATACCATGGTCAGTGCGGTCGACCCGAACTGGAACGAAGTGCTGCCGACAACCTATGTGCTTGCGCGCGACGGCAGCATTGCAGAGACGATACAGGGCAAGTTTACGCGGCAACAACTCGCGACGACGATTACGGCACTGCTGGCCGCTGACTGAAAAGGCAGCGCCTAGGCACGGGCCTCGTCGAGCATATTACGCAGCCGCGCGCCCCAGCGGCGCATGATGATTTCTGACTCGACCCGGTTCGTAACGCGGTTGGTAAACTGCACGCGGAAGCGTTGATCCCGCGCGCTCTGGCGGTCGATGATCCGGCCGACGAGTTCATTGGTCTGCGCGTCGTACAGGTCCATTTGTAACGTCATGCGGCCCATCATCTGGGTGAACACGCGGGTAATGTTAGGGGTGAATATATCCGGCGCGAAGACGTCGAGGTCGACGATCGCGGGTTTCAGCAAGAGCACCCCGCCGGCCGGTGCGGTCACCACCGGGTAGTCACCGCGCTGCGCCAGCTCGCGGGTCAGGACATGCCGCAGCGAATCAGCAACCATGCCGCGGATCCGCTCGGCATCAGACTCTTCGACGTCATTGGGCGCCCCCCGCAGACGGTTTTGATCGCGCTGCCAGTCGTCGCGAAACTCCACCGGTATCTCGTCAGCAATCATGATCTGGGAGTACGACCGCAGTTCTGCTTCAGGATGCCAGTAAAAAGCATCGAAGCGCGAGGCCGCATTGAGCTCAAGACCCTCCGCGGTGGTGGCCGGATACTCGCTGGCCGCCAGGGCCGCAGCGCCCAGCAACAACCCCGTCGCGGTTGCGACAACGGCGTGCCAGCGGTTTCGTGGTATCAACATAACTTCCTCAAACACTAGTGCTCGCGGTGTTTTAGACCCACGGCAGCGCGCGGAGTTCGCAATATTTCCGCGCGCGTATCGCGAATGACCATGCGCCCGGCATCAACGGTCGCGAGCCAGTCCGCATCATATTGCGATGCAGCGGCCCGCGTGCCCGCATACTCGCGGGTACCCAGGTAACTGATGTACCGATCGGTGTCATCCCCGGGGGCGCCGTAGGTCATGAACAGCGCATGCCGCGCTTTCTCGGCCGGCGCTTTCAGGAAGCCGGGGAGCAACTTGTCTACACGGTAGCTGCTGACCGGTATGCGCGTGCCGCGCAACAGCGAGGTCGCGCCGCGGTGGGTCGCCCGGAAATGCCAGACGACGACATCGCCAACCCGCGTATCGCCGTATACCGGCATGCCCTCGGTGCGCGTCGGCGACTGATGCGAACCCGCCCGCACCGAGACCCCGCCCGAATGGCGGCTGTGATCCTGCAGGTACAGACCAAACCGCAGCAGCGGATAGTTGCTTTGCCAGTCTGCCGTGGCGGGGTCGTAGCGGCCAGCGTTGTCTTTATGCCACGGCCCGGGTCGCTCCGCGCGCGACAATACGCTGTCGCCAAAGTATACGGGCACGCATCCCAGCAGCCGGCCGGCGATCGCGGCTATGCGCGGGTCGACCACAACGCTGCGAAACACCGGATCACTGAGCAGGTCGGGCCCCGGCGAGGGCGCCTGCTCCGCATGCGCACGCAACGCTGCGACCTCCCCGGCCGTAAAGACCTCCCGCAAAATAAGAAACCCGACTTCCCAGAATGCCTGATAGTCGCTGTCGCTTATCGAATACATCGCGCCCTGCACAGAAAACCATGTTCGGATGATTCTACCGCATCAGCCCGCTCGACCGGCGACGCCCAAGACCCAGCAGACCCAGCGCGGAGATAAACAGCCACGCGGCCGCCGGCAGCGGCACGATGCTGATGTTATCGACGGCAAAGTAACCGGGCGTATTGATGCCAAAAGTACCGGCGTCCGATGAATCCAGCGCAAACCGCAGGCCACGCACCGGGCCGAGGCTTGTCAGGTCGACAAACGCCCAGTCATCCACAATGTCCGCCCCGTCCGCCAGCAGAAATTCGACGCTGCCGGTGGCCACGCCATTGGCATCAAGGCCGATAATCGACAGTTCGAAGAAATCCCCGGGGCCAAAGGGAGCTTTGACGAAGGGCACCGCGTTGCCGTCATCACCATTAAGCATCGCCAGGTAACTGTAAGTGACGTTGGTAAAGTAGCCGCCGAGCACCGTCTGGTCTTGCGCGAAACGCAGCTCCGGCGCACCACTGCCAACTGTGGCGACGCCGTAGTTGTCCTGCCCGGGGCCGAAACCATCGCCGGTAATTGCGCTGCGATCGTTCGCAAACCCGGCCGTGGTCGTATCGGTTGAATTGGAGTAGGTGAAGCCGCCCCAGCAGCAGTCAAAGGTCTCGTTCCAGGACTGGCTGAACGAGGCGCCGCCACTGGTCCAGGTGACATTTGCGCGTGGCTCAAAAAAGCTGTTGGGGGCCAGAAGATTGTCGTCAAAATCGATGACGGCGGCAGGTGTGGCGCCGGCCGCGGCCAGCAGTGCCAGCGTCAGCAAACCCGCTTTGTGAATGTGCATGTTCATGTCCTGTTGGTATTTATAGGGATTATTTCGAATTGCGCGAACCGCGCCGTCACGGGTGGCAGCCGGCGTCGGGACAGGCCGGGGTGCTGATGGCCGCAACACCGCTGAACAGCAATCCGCTGTTCAGCCGACCGCTTAACTCAACCGTCGTATCCTCGCAGGCGATTCCCGTGTCTTGGGTTGCAAAGGTATACGCCGCGTCCTGCAGCCCGTCCGCGTTCCAGTCGACCAGGAAAGGGCCGGACACAGGCCGTGCCTGCAGTACACCCAGCCCCACTGAGGCAGGGTCGATACCTGCGGGATCGAAATTATCCAGCGCACCGGCGGCAATGCGCGCGGAGTAGACCACGACAGGGATCACAGCTGTCGACCCCGGGTCGACAGTGGGCGCACCAAACGGGTTGACGACGGTGGGTGCATCGAGCAGCGCCGGCTGCAAAACGCCCACAGCATCCAGGTCGAACCCGGCGCTACCCACGGTCGGATAGGGGTCGTAGACCACCTCCGGCGCGGCGTTAACGATGTCGACGAGGGCCTGCGGTAGTTGGTTCAGCGGCAAACCGAGCCAGGCGGCGAGGCGCTGCGGAGTCAGTTCGTTGGGCGTCGTGCCATCGCCCACCACGTCGACCAGACGCACGTAGCGCACGTTGGCCAGGTCCAGGCCGGGACTGCCGGCCAGCTGCTGCAGATCAAAGGGAGTGCCGAAGCCGCGGCGGTACTTGCCCGCGAGCTGTTCGACGTCGGTGGCTGCCACACTGCCAAAACCACTGACCGGCGCCGGAACCAGCGAAAACGCGGGGAACGCCACGAAGTTCTGGCCGTCAGACGATACTTCAACCCGCGCGAACTCGAGAAAGGTGTCGGTAATGGAGTTCTCGAACACCGCGAAATCATAACCGGGGCCGTTGGCAATACCCGGGCTGAAGCGCAGCGTGATGGAGCCACCGCGCCCGAGTGAGACGACATCAAATACAAACCCCTGACCGGAACCGTCAGAATTGCCGGGAAACCCCAGCGCCTTTTCGGGCGTCTGGAACACTGCATCGACCTCCAGGCCGGCCATATAGTCCTGATGCGCCACGGCCCAGGCAGCAAAATCAGGATCGTTGCGGCTAATAGCGGTCGAGCCGGGCTGGCCCGCAGGTGGCGCAAAGATCCCGGCATTCGCGGTCCAGGGCTGCATGAAGGTTACAGCCACCAGCCCAAGCCAACGATAGACAGTACGGTTCATTGATTTCTCTCGGTAAGGTGCCCGGCTAACCCGAGCTCTGAATGCGATAACTAAAACCGGCGTAAAAATTACGCGGCGCCTGCGGATAGAATTGTTCGTTGTAGACCGAAGCGGCATAGACCTCGTCAAAGACATTGGCGATGCCCGCGTAAGCGCTGAAGCCGTTGCGCTCCCATGACAACTTGGCATCGGCGACAACATAGCTGGCCACTTGGGGAAAGCGCGTGTTGCTAAAGTCGTTGCCGTCCGGGCGGGGGCCCACGTAGCTGCCGGCGATGCTGAGTGAATAGCCTCCGGCCAGCGTGAACAGAGCCGTGGCGCCTGCCGTCCACTCCGGCACCAGCGGCAAGCGCGCCCCGCTGCCGGCAAAACGCGCCCGCGTGTAGCCGATATTGCCCGTTAACTCCAGCCAGCTCGCGGCGTTCCAGCGCACGTCTGCTTCGCCACCCAGCCGCTCAACAATTTGCTCCGCGTTGCGGTTAAGGCCGAGACTCGCCTCGCCCGGTGCGGGGCCGGCACCAGAACCCACCAAAAAGGGCGGTACAAAAAACAGAATCTCATCGCGTGTATCACTGCTGAAAACCGCCAGGCCCAGCTCCACAGCATCGCCGGCCAGATGCCGAATACCGGCATCCCAGTGACGCGAAGTCTGGGGCCCCAAATCAGCAGCCGCCAGCACGAGCTCATCGACATTAGGGTTGCGGAAGCTCTCCGCATAGGCGAGAAAAATATTGGTCGAAGCGGTGGGCGAATAGACCAGTCCAGCCTCGAAGGCATGGTTGCGCCAGCGGTCCGTGGCGGCGCGGTCGACCGCAACACCCGAGCGCGGGCCGCCCGGGTCGTTGCACAGCGTGACCGTATTCTGGCCCGTGCCGATCACCAGCAGGTCGTCGCACAAGTCATCGACGACCACCCCATCACTGCCATCAATCGCCAGGCTGTCCTGCCGGTAACCCAGCGCAGCTTTGAGGGTGGCATTCAACTGCAGGTCCGCGGCAGCGAACCAGCCACGCTGGGCCAGGTAGCCCTGTTTCACCGTGGTGCCCGCGGTCGTGAGGGGGCCCTCGCGACGCCCATAGTCGCTGTTGTTGCCATCGACCCCGACAATCAGGCTGTGCTGGCGCGCACCCAACTGAAAGCTGCGCTCAAAGCGCGCATCTAACCGCTGCGTATCCTCGTCGATTTCGCCAAACGGCGTGGCGGCGCCGGCGCCGATACGAAACGGGTTTCGCCGCTGGCGATCGAAGGCCACCACCCGCAGCTCCCCGGTTTCGGCAGAGCCGAGCGTAACGTCGGCCCGCAAAACATCGTCATCTGTCTCACCACCGTCAAAGGGAAAGCGAGTCTGGCGGCGGGCAGCGTCCGAACCGGCGAAATCGGCTGCGGTAACCGGCCCGGGGAGTCCGTATTGGTCGTCGTGCAGCAGGGCCCCGACCGCCGCGCTGAACCATTCGGTCGGCGCGTAGCCGATGCGCGCGCGAACGTCTCGCTGGGTGAGTTCGCTGTTGTCGCGATAGCCATCGGTGTCATTGAACTCAGCGGCGAGGGCCGCAGACCAGTGTGCGCCGCCCCAGGCCGCATCGGCGCCGCCGCCGCGCGTGGCGAAACTGCCAACCCGGCCGCGCACCCCGACTTCACCCCCCGCTGCGGGAGTCCGGGTGATGATATTGATAACTCCGCCGACCGCACCATTACCATAACGGACCGTATTGGCACCCCGGATAACCTCGATACGCTCCACGAGATCTACCGGGACAATAGAAAGATCAGCGCCCGACAAATCCGGGGCGTTAAGGCGGATACCGTCGACCATGACCAGCACGTTGCTGGTGTAGGTGTCACCCTGACCCCGGATATCGACACCGCTGAACTTGGCATTGCCCAGTGTAGAGCGCAGGTTGAGGTTGGCGGCGCGCCCGAGCAGGTCGACCAGGTTGATCGCGGGCAAGCGATCCAGATCATCGCGCGTCGTGATGCTAAGGCTGCGCGGCACCTCGGCGCTGCGTTGCTCGCGTACGCCGGTGACTACCAGAATATCCGCCCGCCGCTCGGCCTCTACAGGCTCTTGCTGAGCACTGGCTCCGCTGCAACCCAGCAAACCCAGCCCGGCCGCAAGCGCGGCACGGGGCCACGCACCTGCCCGGCAGCTAAGCTGCGTCGCGCGCACAATCGTTCGCCTTCAGACAATATGTGTTCTGAAGAGAAACGACTGAGCGGAAACTGGCCATTGAGGCGGGGCGCGCTGGCCCCGCGAACGGTTGTCTGTCGCCTGTCACTTCGCCCTCCGCGAATCACGTGCTGGTTGAAGTCAGGCCGGTTCCGGGCTTGTTACGCATTGCACACACGTAATTTACCGTTGCGGGGGCAGCGCCGGCCTCGAACGATCATCATGTATGACCGAACTCACCGGACTTCCCGTTTAACCCGCTAGTGAGCAACCTCACGGGCACCTGACAAGGACGGCTACTCTATGACTCCGCCCATACGGCTGTCAAACGATTTTGCGCAGGGCGCAGGAGAACCGCCGGGGGCGCGGCGGAGAGATAAGATTAACCTAATATAAAACAAAGGCTTGCAATAATCGGAAAACACGACGGGTGGACGTTGAAATCCCTGCTTGTACCGGGGCGCAGCTGCGCTATTGTCAGCTCTGACCTGCGGCAATCCTACCCCCCCGGTTACCCGTCGCAGGTCAGGTGATCGAAAGCGGTTCAGGAGTCCCGCCTGGCGGGAGCAAACCCGGCAGGCGGGACTCCAGCGATAGAACTGCCCGAGTCACAGGTGTGATGAGCTGCTAACATCTTGTTCGCAGCTCTTTTTTTTGCCACGTTCAACATCATGCTAAGCTGATTTGCTACCGTAATTGGTGCCCCTCGCAGCACACTCGGTTAGCAGCCCAACAGAACAATCCGTTTGTTATCGAGCCGCATTGCGGCTAGTCTGAAAGACTATTGCAGAAGGCACTGAATGCGGCTGTTTAGTGCGCCCTTCCGAGACACCCACATCCTCAAATCCAATGCTTTCGATTGTAGCGATATGCCGTAACGAAGCGGAAAACATCCCGCGGCTGAACGCGTCTATTGCGGCGCTGAAACGTTATGTAAGCTTTCCCGTGGAAACAATTTTTGTCGATTCAGCATCACGCGACAACAGCCGCGAGCTTGCCGCCGAAGAGTTCGATACGGTCATCGAACTGGAAGAGTCAGAATACCTTTGTGCGAGTGCCGGACGTTTCGCCGGCACGCTGGAAGCACGATATCCGTGGATCTTTTATCTGGATGCCGACATGGAAGTGTCGCATGAGTTCTTCCACGTCCTCGATAACCTCAACAAGCTGCCGGCCGGCTCTATCGGCGTAATCGGGCTGTATATACATCGGTTTGATAACGGCGGCGTTGTAACGCAAACGTTTTCGCGCGCACCGAAACTGCCGGCGCCAGCCATGCAATTTGGTGGGGCAGTGGTGCTGCGCCGTGAAAGCGTAATTCTGGCAGGCAACTGGGACCCATCCATATACGGCAAAGAGGAAATGGAGCTGTATGTGCGGCTGGGCAACGGTCAACGTGTCGTCACGTTTGTCGGGATCCCGATGGTTAATCACTACACCGAGTTTTATTCGCGTCAGGAGCTGTTGTTGCGTCTACTGCTGCCTTCTGCCGGACTGGGCAAGGTTTTCTGGGGTTACGGGCAAAGCCTGCGCGCGCTGTCCATCAAGCGCAAACTCACCGCTCTACTGAAACTTGAGCATGAGGCCTACCTGTTCTGGGGTTCACTGGTGGCACTGATGCTCCTTGCCGTGCTCTGGTCAACGACGGTCACAGTTCTGCTCTTCCTTTTGCTGACACTGTCATTCAGCTTGTGGCTACGACCCGGCATCGTGATTCGGTACCTGACGCTGCCGCTGTCATTTATTCCCGGCTGGTTCAGGTACTTTCCGTGGTTCCGCCCCAAACTTCTGAAATGGGGCTCAACCGAAAAGACCGCTTTGTGAGCACGCCTGCAGCGCGGATGTCCGTGTTATGAACGTGCTGATTAATGCCACGACGCTGGTAAAGGGTGGCGGAATTCAGGTCGCCGCTTCGTTTATCGCTGAAACCCTGCGGGCAGCGGACGAAATTACCTGGCACTACGCGCTGTCCGAACAAGTGATGACCGAGCTAAAAGCGCTGGGTGCCATTCCCGAAAGAGCCGAAATTTTCGCGGACCCGCCTACGCGCAGCAAGGCGGCGCGGCGCAGGCTCCTGGACCTGGAAACACGCACAGCCGCGGATGTGGTGTTTACGGTTTTCGGCCCGGCCTACGTGCGTTTCAGGGTGCCGCATGTATGCGGTGTCGCCGTTTGCTGGGTGACGCACTCGACCTGGCTTGCCTATCGAGCTCTGCCCGGATGGCTGGCGCGGGCGAAGGCTTTGGCGATGAATGTTTACAAGGGCTTGTGGCTGCGACCGGCCGACCGTTGGGTTGTCGAAGCCGACAATGCGCTGCGCGGCCTTAGTCGCCGGATCGGCATAGCGCGGGACAAGATAGACGTGGTGCCTAATTCATGCGCTGCAATCTTTCGCGAGGCGGCTATTGCCCCCGCCCGGCGCCCTGAGCCAGGTGAACCTGTCCGGCTACTCTACGTTACAGCGTACTATCCGCATAAGAATCTGGAGATCATCCCGCAGGTGGCCGCAGAACTGGCCGCCCGGGGCGGCACGACGACCTACGAGTTTGTGATTACAGTGCCGGAGTCAGAGCCGCGGCTCACTGCCATTATGAATGAGGCGCGCGCCCTGGGCATCGATAGCATGATCAAGAATGTCGGGCCCGTCACACTAAACGAGGTTGTCGAACTCTACCGCGATTCGCATATTTGCTTTATGCCGTCGTTGCTGGAAACCTTCAGCGCCTCTTACCCCGAGGCTATGGCCATGGGGCGTCCTATTGTGGCCAGCGATCTGGACTTTGCCCGGGCGGTCTGCACGGATGCGGCGGTTTACTTTCGCGCTGACAGCGCCTCTGCAGCTGCAGACGCTGTGATCCGACTGCTTGAGGACCAGGCCCTATGGGATCAATGCATCAGCCGCGGACGCCAAGTACTCGAAACGCTGCCGACGGCAAGACGGAAGTACGAACTGTTCGTTGCATCGATCAGGAAAGCCGCACTTAGTCGATGAACATATCCCAAAGATACACCCGGTTCTCGTCGTAGGCGGTAAATATCTTGTTGTATGCCGTCGGATCACCGAGCGCAGCAACCGTGATTTCGGCGAGGTCAGGACGCCCCATGTAGCTGAACGCGCGCGGGTCTTCGGTGAGCTTGGCCGTGCCGGTCTTGAGTGGCGCCATGCGCGGCCCCAACCCGCCCGGCCGGATAACAATGTAGTCGAGACCACTGGCGCGCAGGTAGTCTTCGGCCGCGGTTTTCAGCGGCGTCACGTCGTTGTGACCGGGACGCGCGGGCAACGGCACCGCGTCCGCTGAATTGCCAGCGCCGATCACCGTCACCAGCACAAAGCGCTGCACGCCGGCAGCCTTGGCAGCATCGATGACAGCCTTA
>JAZBOT010000134.1:0-6085 GCA_036351295.1 Gammaproteobacteria bacterium
CCCCCCCGCCACAACGGGCACGGCGAGCACAGGTATCAGCAACTCCGCGAGATCGGTCGCTGCCGCGCCCCGCGGCCCCGGGGTGTCGCAGGTTATCCAGCGCTGCACCCGCCCCGTGAATTGCGCGACAAATTCCTCCGCTTGCTTGTCGCGCAGCATACCGAGGACCATCGTGACCGACGCGGGCGCAAGCCGCTCAAGCGCCGCGGCCAGGGCCCGGCCGGCCTGAACGTTGTGCGCCACATCGAGCAGCCAGTCATGTTCTGCGCGCAGCGCCTGCATGCGACCGGGTGGCGCGCAGTTGGTCAAGGCGGCCGCGATCAGGCTGTTGGGCTGCAGCCACTCCGGCTCGCAGGCCTCCAGCGCCGCCAGGGCGACGGCCTGATTGCGCACCTGCGGCAGCCCGCCGGCCGGGAGGCTCAGGCGCCTGAGGCAAACCGCCGCACCCTGCCAGGCCCACTGCCCGGAGCGCTCATCGACGCTGTAGCGATACCCCTGCTCCGGAGTAATCAACTGCGTTCCCAGCTCGGCGACTCGCGCGCGCACAGACTCGGGCACCGGCAGTTCACCGTAAAACGCCGGCCGACCGGCACGGTAGATGCCGGCTTTCTCGCGTGCAATGGCCTCGATGGTGTCGCCCAGCCAGGCCTGGTGGTCAAGGTCGACTGTGGTGATAACGGGAAAGTCGGGGTCGATCACATTGACCGCATCCAGACGCCCGCCCAGCCCGACCTCAAGGACCCAGGCATCACAGTCGGCCGCCGCGAATACAACCAGCGCCGCAAGCGTACCGTACTCGAAATAGGTCAGCGGCACCCCGCCGCGTGCCGCCTCGACCCGCTCAAATGCGGCCACCAGTTCCCCGTCAGCAACGGGTTCACCGGCCACGACAATGCGCTCGTTGTAGCGCAGCAAGTGCGGCGACGTATACACGCCTGTGCGCAGCGCATTGGCCTCCAGCACAGCAGCCAACGCCGCGACACAAGACCCTTTGCCGTTGGTGCCGGCAACCGTAAAAACCCGCTGGGGAGGCGCCTGCACGTCGAGGCGCGCCAGAACGTCGGCCACCCGGCCGAGCCCCAGCTCGATTTCGGCCGGGTTCAGCGACTCCTGGTACGTGAGCCAATCGGAAAGTGTGCGGCGCATAGGGCTACAGCGGTTGGCAAGGCGCGAGGATCAGACTCCGCATGCAGGCTAACTTAGACGCTCGGGCAGTCAGGCAGGCAGCGGCTGTTTCTGCAGTATCGCCAGAGCAGCCGCGATTTCATCCCGCATCTGGCGTCGATCAACAATCATGTCCAGTGCTCCCTTGGCGAGCAGGAACTCGCTGCGCTGGAAACCCTCCGGCAGCGTCTCCCGAACCGTCTGCTCAATAACGCGCGGACCTGCAAACCCAATCAGCGCGCCGGGCTCGCCGATATTCAGGTCACCCAGCATCGCCAGACTCGCCGATACTCCACCGGTTGTCGGGTCGGTGAGCACCGAGATGTAGGGCACGCCCGCCTCGGCGAGCCGCGCCAACGCTGCGCTGGTCTTGGCCATCTGCAGCAGCGAAAACAAGGCTTCCTGCATCCGCGCGCCGCCACTGGCCGAGAAATTAATCAGGGGCATCCGCTTGTCGTGACTGAGGTTGGCGGCGCGCATGAACTTCTCACCGACCACCGAACCCATTGAGCCGCCCATAAAGCCAAATTCGAACGCGCTGACAACCACGGGCAAACCCTTGAGCTTGCCGGTCATGGCGACCAGCGCATCCCGCTCACCGGTCTTCTTCTGCGACTGCACAATCCGGTCACGATACCGTTTGCTGTCGCGAAACCGCAGCGGATCGTCGGGCCCCAACCGCGCGGCGATCTCCTGACCCGAGCCCTCATCCAGAAACATGTCCAGCCGCTGTCTCGCGGTCACGCGCATGTGATGACTGCATTTTGGACAGACCATCAGGTTGCGCTCTAACTCGGCACGGTACAGCTGCGCGCCGCAGGCATCACATTTTTCCCAGATGCCTTCAGGCACTGATCGCTTGCGGCGATCGGTGGTGATGCGTGAAGGAATAATTTTTTCGTACCAGCTCATCTGATCCCCATGATAAACGAGACCCGCGTCCGTGACATCATTCCTGCACCCGAACTCGCGCCATATCGAGCAATTCAGCGGGGTACTCGGCCGCCGTCAGGGTCAGGCCAGCCGCCGGAGCCGTGGGCCCTGCAGCACGGCGGTTGCGTGCTTCGAGGACGGCGGCGATCCAGTCCGGTGACTCCACCCCCAGACCGACACGGACCAACGATCCGACCACGTTGCGCACCATATGGTGCAGGAAAGCATCGGCCCGGCAGCGCAGCTCGATGCGGTCGCCGCGGCGTTCGACCACCATATCGGTCAACGTGCGGACCGGGGTTTTAGCCTGACAGGCCGCCGCCCGAAACGAGCTGAAATCATGGGTTCCGATGAGTGTCTGCGCAGCACTGTGCATCAATTCGGCGTCGAGCGGCGCATGCACCCACCACGCGCGATGCCGGAGCAGCGCCGAGCGCACCGGCCGGTTCAGCAGCAGGTAGCGGTAAGCGCGAAAACGGGCGGAAAAGCGGGCATGAAATTCTGGCGCCACCGGCATCACCCACAGCACGTTAATATCGGGCGGCAGGCGACTGTTGATACCCAGCAACCAGGACCGCCGCCGCCGCTCAGCGCCGGTGTCGAAATGCGCCACCTGACCGCTGGCATGCACCCCGGCGTCGGTGCGACCCGCTCCGATACATTCGACTTGCTCATTCGCCACCGCAGAAACTGCCCTGCTCAGCGTTTCCTGCACGCTGGGGGCGTGCGGCTGCTTCTGCCAACCGTGGTACGCGGTGCCGTCGTACTCTATCCCTAGCGCGATGCGCCGCTGCTGACCCGCACCCGGCGCGTCAGTCCCGATCAATCGCCAAGCTCTGCGAGCATCTGCCGGGCTTCCTGTTGTTGCTCTGCGGCACCCTCATCCAGCACTTCGCCCAAAATACTGCGTGCCCCGTCCGGGTCGCCCATATCAATATATGCGCGGGCCAGATCAAGCTTGGTGCCAACCTCGGTCATCGTGGCATCTTCAGGCAACGACGGGTCAACCATCACGGTCGCCATGTCATCATCGCCGTCATCGCCGTCGTCCAGACCCAAATCGAGGTCGAGCATATCGTCCGAGCCGATCGCCGGCTGCTCGGCCGTATCGCCAAGTTGCAGCTCGTCAACATCGATTTGCGGCTGTTCCACCGTGTCGCTGGCGGTCTCGCTCGGCACCAGCTCCGTTAATGCATCGTCCGGGTCGCCCGCAGCCGGCGCCAGCATCGTGGCATCGTCGTCGCCAGCCGTCAGACCGCTCAAATCCACATCCAGATCATCGGTACCGCCGGCGTCTTCTGCGTCGGCCTCGAGCTCGGCGAGCAGCGCATCCGGGTCCAGATCGTCCATGTCCAGCGCCGGCATCTCTGTGGTTTCTCCGCCACCGCTCAGAGACTCGAGCGTGGGCGACTCAACCGTGGGTTCATTCATCGGGTTTTCGAGTGTCGGCGTTTCCATGGTGCTGGCCGCGTCGCTGCTGATCGCAGGTGACTCCATGGTGGCCGCGTTGTCGTCGATGAACGACTCCACGGTCGGGGTCTCCTGGGTAGCGTCATCGTCAGCCAGATCACTCAGGTCAACAACACCCTCATCTCTGACCGTGGCCTCAATGGTCGGCGTCTCCCCGGCATCGAGATCATCCCCGGCATCGCTCAGGTCAAACTCAACGTCGTCGCTACCGCCAAACTCCGCACCAAGATCGAAGTCCAGCGCATCATCATCGCTGCCTTTCCCCGCGCCAGCCTCGCCGCCGTCGAGCAGCAGGTCGGGATCCAGTGCTTCCACTTCGTTGCCGCCCAAAGTGAAGTCAAGGTCGGTTTCGCCGGAGTCATTGACAAACTCGAGATCAATGCCGGCCGCATCCGGCGCAGTGGTCACCGCACCCGCAAACAACGCGTCGTCAGGGCACAGCTGCTTGCCGAGAATAACGACCTTGTTCCAGTCAGCGTTGCTGTCATCGGCGGTCGCATCGCGGAGTATCTGCGCCTGCTTAAGGAAGCCGTCACGGTTTTCCCAGACGAAGTACACCTCGAGCAACTTCACGCGGTAGGCCCGGTTTTCCGGCTCCGCGTCAAGCGCGCGCTCAAGCAAATCCGCCGCCTGATCGTACAGGCCGTAAGCCATGTGGAACTCGGCCTCGGCGATCGGATCGGCCTGATCCAGGTTTAGCGGTGCGCCGGTGCTGATGGTCTTTTCGAGACCGGTCTCTTTGTCGTCCTTTTCCGCCTGCGCCGCAGCCGCCTTACTTTCCGCGTCTGCATCGAAATCAAGCATGTCGTCGAGGCGCGCGGTTTGATAAGCCGGATCCTCATCCGGCTCGGCCGCAGACAAATCTTTGCCGAAATCGCGCAGGTCGTCAGCCGCTGCGCCTTCCTCCACAATAATGGCATCGGCTTGGGCGCCCGGAGCGGTGTCGATATCACGCAGCGTCGCGCCCGCGCCATCGGCGGCCGCGGTATCAGTAGTACTGAAACCGGCACCCGTGGCAAACGGATCCTGTTCAGCCGGCTTGCGGCGCCTGACCAGAAACAGCGCCAGCAGCAGCACGACGCCGGCTGTCACCCACAGCCAGACGCTCGACAGCAACTGGCTGATAAACGATGGCTCAGGCTGCGGAGCACGCTGCACCGCCGGCGCAGGCGCCGCTGCAGGTGCCTCAATGGCGTCGCCGGAGCTGATCTCATCGCCGGCATCCGCTGCCGATTCATCGGCAAAGACAGCCTCGCCAGCGGCATCGTCGGTGACGAGCGAAGACTCATCACCGACGGTGTCGCCCGACAGATCCGCCAGCGGCGTGTCATCGACGGGGACATCGCCTTCCAGCAGCGCGGCGGCCTCCGCGTCGCCCTGCTCGGCGACCCTGCGCTGCAGGGCAGCCAGTTCGGCATCCTTCATGTCGAGCAGGCGACGGCTTTCGCTGAGCTCGCTTTCAAGCTGCTCAATGCGTGTGGTCAACTCGCGGGCAGAAGACGCATTGCCTGCCCCCGCCGCGGCCGGGTCACCGCCAGCCGCATCAGACCCGGCTTCACCCGGCACGCGCAGCTCCAGGCGTGCCGGAGCCGCCGCCGCAGCGCCGCCGGCGAACTGCTGGTTCTGTTCGCGCACAGCGGCCGTTGCAGCGCCGGCCGATATCGCCGCCAGGTCGCCCGCGTCCGGAATCCGCAGAATCGCCCCCGCCTTCAGCAGGTTGATATTGCCGAGAAACGCCTCCGGGTTGGCGTTATACAGAGCCAGCATCGCCTGATTGACCGTAACGCTGCTGCCGCCGCTCACCCGCTGAGCGATACTCCACAAGGTATCGCGGCGCTGCACGCTGTAAGTGCCCTCAGTGAGCGCAGCCGGTGCGACGGCCCGCGGCGCCGGGGACGGTGCATCGGCATCCCGCCCGGGCGGGTTAGCCACTGCAGCCACGGCCGGGTTGCGCTCAACACGACCGCGGGACTGCGCAGGACTGCGTGGTGCCGTGTCGCGACCCGCCACCGCGGTGGCGGGAGCTGACGCCGGGCCCGGACCCTCAAAGACCGGCGGGTCCAGCAAGACCGTATATTCACGCAACAACCGCCCGGAAGCCCACTTGATGTCCAGCAACAGCGTCACGAACGGTTCCGCCACCGGGCGGGCGCTGGTTACGCGGATAACCGGCCTGCCTGCCGCCCCGTCGGCAACAGTGAAATCGAAGTCTTTCAGGTAGCGGGGCAGATCCAGCCCGTAGCGCTTGAAGGTGTCGTCACTCGCCAGCTGCACACTCAACCCGTCAAAGTCTGATTCAACATAAGACTCAAACGGTATCTCGGCCGAAAATGGCTGATTCAGCGCGGATTCGAGGACAATATCACCGACACCGAGGGCAGCAACATTGAGCGGAACAAAACAACAGAGCGACCAGAAACCAGCGGCCATAGTTCGACGCATCACAAATCCCCCGGACTTGCGGTTAACAGAGGCGACTTCGGCGGCTTAACGCGAAAGGCACACACGAGGCGACATA
>JAZBOT010000135.1:0-2929 GCA_036351295.1 Gammaproteobacteria bacterium
CCAGCTCGTCCCGTTCGTCGCTCGTACCCGCATCAAGTTCGGCGGCCTGCCGCGCCGTGAAGCCCGCCTTGCGGACCACGTCCGCGAGGGCATTGGTATCGGTAGCACCGGCCGCAATGCGGATGTCGGCCTGCTCAGTGGCAAAGTTAACGGTTGCGCTGGTCACGCCGGTGGCGCGCGTCAGGGCTTTTTCCAGCCGCGTCGCGCAGGCGCTGCAGGTCATGCCGTCGATACCCAGCTGCACGCGGTCTGCGGTCACTTCCTCAGCCGCGGCACTCATGTGTCCAGCTCCGGTAGCGGCAGATCATCCGCATGCGCCAGCGCATCAATGATTGGGCAACCGCAGACGTTGCCGGCGCCGGAGCAATCCTGGTGCAGGTTATGCAGCACTGAGCGCATCCGCGACAGGTCCGCCAGCTTGGCGTCAATCTGCGCCAGTTTGCGCGCTGTTATCGCTTTTACCGCCGACTTACTGCCGCCGTTGTCCTGCAGGTCGAGGAGCGTGCCGATTTCTTCCAGGCTAAAGCCCAGCGCTTTGGCGCGGCGGATGAACTGCAGCCGGTCGATGGTGCCGGCCGCGTATTGGCGGTAACCCGCGGCCGAGCGGCGGGCTTCGGGCAACAGGCCGCGGCGCTCGTAAAAGCGCACGGTATCGATGCCGACACCGGCCAGCTTGGCCACCCGGCCAATGGTCAGTGAAGTGTCTTCGGGAGCGTTCATGGCAAAAGTCTAAACCCTAGACTATGGTCTAGAGTCAAGGGATTGCCGAATGCCGCAGCGCGGCATTACCGGTCAGGCTTCGACGGAGACGAAGCTCCCGGCCTGGGCGCGGAATTCGACGGTGATGAACTCAATGCCGATTTGTCGCTGGTGTAGCAGATCGGCCGTGTCCCTTCCGCAGCTGCGCACGCGCCCGACGCCTCGGCAGACGCCGCACTGTATACGGATGGTGGCCCCGATCGGCACGGTCACGGTGGCGCGCACGCGGACGCCGCGTGGTGACAGATCCATCACCTCGGCCTCGTAGACCTCACTGTTGCCCGGTCGCAGCTGGATCAGGGCCGGCAGCTTCCGCGGCATCCGCTCAATGGCACGCTCCGCTGCAGCAGGCGCGGGGTTGTGCGCGGCGGCGGCTCGCAGCGGGCTGTCACAGCCCGCGCAGCTCATCCCTTCCTCGGCGGCGCGCGGGGGAATCGGCGTGTCGCAATAGGCGCACTGCGGCTGTCCTCCGGCGTCGCGCGGCCGCTGTCGTTTGGCACGGCGGGCCGTATCCGCTGCCTTCTGCTCCGCTTCGCGGCTCTGCCGGGCCGCGCGCATCTCGTCAAAGCTCGCGTTCAGCCCGGCATCGTAATCGGCGCGGCGCGCCGGGTCGGACAGCGTCGCGTAGGCCACGTTGATCAACTGGGCATCGTCATGATCGCCGCCGAGGTCGGGGTGCATCTTCATGCGCTGCATCAGGGTGCGGTAGCTGGTTTTGATAATCTCCAGCGGCGCGTCACGCTGCACGTGCAGTATCCGGTAGTAATTGCGGCGGTTGTCCATCGGGCCATTATTCGTGGCCCGGCGGCGCGGTTTGTTGACCTGTTCGGCAGTTCTGAAGGTCTGCTGGCGCCTGGCCGCGACCGGTTTACAATAATGCATAGAGCTGCACCGCCACGCAGACGGGAGGGATGACGCTATGAGTATCGAGCCAGCTATGGGGCCGCTGTGCAGCGGACGCGAGGGCGCTGTCGCAATGGTTATCAAACCGCGCAAGCGGGATCTGGGCGAATTCGCGGTGCGCCGTGTGCTGCCGGCGGACGCACGCCAGATGGTTGGCCCGTTTATTTTTTTTGATCATTTCGGTCCGGCCGAGTTTCCCCCCGGCGAAGGCATCCAGGTAAGGCCGCACCCGCACATCGGGCTGGCTACCGTGACATATCTTTTTATTGGGGAAATCATACACCGGGACAGCCTCGGGTATACCCAGCCCATCCGGCCGGGTGCCGTCAACCTGATGACGGCGGGCCGCGGTATCACCCACTCGGAGCGCGCCGGGGCCGATCTCGACGAGCAGTCGCAGCTGGACGGCATCCAGACCTGGTTGGCGTTGCCTGACGACCAGCAGGAACGCGAGCCCGCTTTTCAGCACATTGCGGCTGAGCAGATACCGGTGGTCGACGTGGGTGGCGTCAGCGTGCAGGTCATCATGGGGTCAGCGTTCGGCAGCGAATCGCCGGTACCGGTGTATTCACCCACGCTGTATCTTGATTGTCAGCTGCCGGCTGGCAGCCAGCTAACGCTGCCGGAAGACACTGTTGAGCTTGCCGTGTATGTCGTTGCGGGCGATCTGGAGATAGACGGTCATCGCTATCAGGGCGGGGTGATGGCAGTTGCGTGTCCCGGCACAACCTTGCAGCTGGCAGCGCACGAGGAAACGCGCGTTATCGTGATCGGCGGCGCGCCGTTGGGCGAGCGGCACGTCTGGTGGAATTTTGTTTCATCATCGCGCGAGCGTATCGAGCAAGCCAAGGATGACTGGCGCGCGGGCCGCTTCGCGCCAGTGCCCGGGGATGATGAATTTATTCCCTTACCGGACTAGTCGCCGCCGATTATCCAGCTGTCGGCCGGTGTCGGTTCGAGCCCGACGAGCCCGAGCCCGGCCTCCGCCAGCGCCAGTGTGGAGGAGGTGATTTTGCGGCCTTCCCTCTGTAGCTGCCGGATGAGCGGCAGGGCGGGCATGCCGGTGCCGGTGATGACAAACGCGTCGACGTCAAGATCAGCGAGTTTGCGTGCTGCCGCGGCGGCATCACCCGACTGCTGGTTATAAATACCGTAGGTGTCATCCGTGCCGATATCCACTTTGGACATACCGCGCAGCTCGTAGCCCCGCTGCTGCCAGTGCGCCATCGCTGACTCGTTGAGCCAGTCGGGGTAGGGTGACAGCAAG
>JAZBOT010000136.1:0-16906 GCA_036351295.1 Gammaproteobacteria bacterium
CTGGTATCCGTTTCGCTTTTTTGTTTCGACTGCAATTGTTTTAGGGACAGGCCCTATGAGTGAACCATCAGAAATGAACCGACGGCGGTTTTTCGCTGTCGCCACCGGAGTAACAGCAGCGCTGGGTGCTGTGGGCGCGGCCGTGCCCTTTCTGTCATCGTGGCAACCGAGCGCGCGCGCGCGGGCTCTCGGCGCGCCGGTGGAAGTTGACCTTTCCAAGCTTGATGAAGGCGCATTGATGCGGGTTATCTGGCGCGGAAAGCCTATCTCTATCTTGCATCGATCAAAGTCAATGCTCGACCGGATGGCCAACAGCAACGTCAAGCTGCGTGACCCTGACTCTGAAGTCGTCGAGCAGCAGCCGCCGTATGCGCAGAATCCGACGCGTTCTATCAAACCCGACTACCTGGTCGTGATCAGCAGCTGCACCCATCTGGGCTGTATCCCGGTCAGTCGTTTCGAGGTTGCTCCGGCCGATTTGGGCCCGGACTGGGTCGGCGGGTTTTTCTGTCCCTGCCACGGTTCCAAGTTTGATTTTGCCGGCCGGGTATTCGCCGGCGTGCCGGCGCCGACCAATCTGGTTGTCCCCCCGCACTCCTTCGTGGGTGACAATACGTTGCTGATTGGCGTGGATTCGGAGGATGCAGCGTGAGCAATACATCGACTGGCAACAACACAATGAGCGGCGCTGCCGGCAGTCAGGATACGGGCTTGCTTGCATGGATTGATGCACGCTTCCCGTTCAGCAAAATGATGCGGGAGCACGCCACAGAGTATTACGCAGGCAAGAATTTTAACTTCTGGTACGTGTTTGGCGTGCTCGCCATGGTGGTTCTGGTTATTCAGCTGGTAACCGGAATTTTCCTGACGATGAACTACAAGCCCTCCGCAGCTGAGGCTTTTGCGTCGGTCGAGTACATCATGCGTGATGTTGAATGGGGCTGGCTGATCCGCTACCTGCATTCGACGGGTGCGTCCGCGTTTTTTATCGTGGTTTATCTGCACATGTTTCGTGCGATGCTCTACGGCTCATATAAGAAGCCGCGCGAGCTGCTGTGGCTTATCGGCATGGTGATTTACGTCGCATTGATGGCGGAGGCCTTTTTTGGCTACCTGCTGCCGTGGGGGCAGATGTCCTACTGGGGGGCGCAGGTTATTGTGTCGCTGTTCGGCGCGCTGCCGGTTGTCGGTGACCCGCTCGTCGAGTGGATCCGCGGTGACTACAACATTTCCGATGTCACGCTCAATCGCTTTTTCGCGTTGCATGTGATTGCCGTGCCCTTGGCGCTGGTTATGCTGGTGGTTATGCATATTCTGGCCCTGCACGAGGTGGGCTCGAACAATCCCGACGGCATCGAAATAAAAGAGAACAAGGGGCCGGATGGCGTGCCGCTTGACGGTATTGCGTTCCATCCTTATTACACCTCCAAAGACCTGGTCGCGATTATCATCTTCATGATTATTTTTCTGGGTGTGGTGTTTTTCGCACCGGAGATGGGTGGCTACTTCCTGGAGCACGCGAATTTTGAGCCGGCCAACAGCCTGAAAACCCCGCAGCACATTGCCCCGGTGTGGTATTTCACGCCGTTCTACGCGATTTTGCGCGCTGTGCCTGACAAGCTTGGCGGTGTGGTGTTGATGGGCGGCGCTATTGTGGTGCTGTTCCTGCTGCCGTGGATTGATCGCAGCAAGGTCAAATCGATTCGTTACCGCGGCGCCGGCTACAAGGTGGCGCTGGGTGTGTTCGCGGTAACCTTTGTGGTGCTGGGCTTTTTGGGCACGCAGCCGCCGACTCCGCTGTATACGCTGATTTCGCAGATCGGCACGGCGTTGTACTTCGGCTTCTTTATCTTTCTCTTTGTCTATTCTGGCAGTGAGCAGGGCAAGCCGGTACCCGCCCGGCTTACGTATCACGGGTGATGCAGGGCATGACGATTATGAAGATCAAGTTTGGATTAGTGGCCGCCGTGGGCCTGCTGACGACCATGGGCCTGACAACCGCCAATGCCGCAGGTGTTGAAGCCGAGCTGGAGCCCGCCCGCAATGATGTGGCTGATCTCGCGTCGCTACAGCGCGGTGCCGCCAATTTCACCAACTATTGCATGGGCTGCCATTCCGCCAAGTACGTCCGCTACAGCCGGCTGCAGGAAGATCTGGTCCTGACCGAAGAACAGGTTAAGCAGAACCTGATGCCGGCGGCCAAGAAGCTGGACGAAATGATGACCATCGCGATGCCGCCCGATGATGCGCAGCGCTGGTTTGGCCAGCAGCCGCCGGATTTGTCGCTGGTTGTGCGCAGCCGGGGCGCCGATTGGGTGTACACCTTTTTGAAGAGCTTCTACCTGGATCCCGGCGCAGCTACCGGTGTCAACAACCTGGTGCTGCCGAACGCCAGCATGCCGCATGTTTTGTGGGAGCTGCAAGGCCTGCAAACCGCCAGCTTTACCGACACCGTTGATAGCAAAACCGGCGAAACTGTCCAGCATTTTGGCGAGCCACAGTATTTCGAAGCGTTCACGCAGGTCTCGGCAGGCAAGCTTGCGGATGAAGACTACGATCAGTTCGTGCGCGATATTGTTAATTTCCTTGACTGGACAGCCACTCCTGAGCAGCTTGAGCGCGAAGCGTTGGGTATTTGGGTGCTCTTGTTCCTGCTCGTTTTCCTGATCTTCGCTTACTTCCTGAAGGTCGAAATTTGGAAGGACGTCAAATGACGCTGTTTTCTAACCCGACCTGCTTTTTCAGCCACCGCGCGCGCCTGGTGATGGCTGAAAAGAGCATCAGCATGGATGTTGTCGACGTTGATGGCATCGACTTGCCGGAAGACCTGCTCGACCTTAATCCATACCACAGCGTGCCGACGCTCGTGGACCGCGACCTGGTGCTGTATGACTCCCGGGTGATCATTGAGTATCTCGACGAGCGGTTTCCGCACCCGCCGCTGATGCCGGTGGCTCCGGTTACCCGGGCGCAGTTCCGCCTGGCCTTGTTCCGTATCGAGAAAGACTGGTACACGCAGGCCGAACAGATTGAGAACGCGGCTGACAAACGGCAGGCTACGCGCGCGCGGAAGGTGCTGGCCGAAAGCATTACCGCGAGCGCGCAGGTGTTTTCGGTTAAGAAGTTTTTTCTGAGCGATGAGTTTTCATTGGTGGACTGCAGCATTGCGCCGATATTGTGGCGTTTGCCGGTTTACGGTATCGAGCTGGGTGATGACCTCAAGCCGGTGCGCAAGTACATGGATGAGGTATTCAGCCGCGCTTCGTTCCAGCGTAGCCTCACCGAGCTCGAGCAGGAGATGCATCAGTAGCCGCAGGCTCGGGCTGGATGATTATCGGGCTATGAGTGCGGATCTCACATCGACGCGCCCCTATCTGTTGCGCGCCATGCATGCCTGGATGACGGACAACAACCAGACCCCGTTAATGGTGGTTGCGGTCGATACGCCCGAAGTACGTGTTCCTGAAGAGCACGTCGAGAACGGCAGTATCGTGTTGAATATTTCCTGGTCGGCGACGCGAAATCTTGAGCTGGACAATGACGCTGTCAGTTTTGAGGCGCGGTTTGGCGGTCAGCCGCACTTCGTGCGGGTCCCGGTAGAGTCGGTCCGCGGCATTTATGCGCGCGAGTCGGGTCAGGGCATGATGTTCCAGGATCAACCGCCGGTCAGTCCCGAGCCGCAGCCGGAGGACAAGCAACCCTCTGCTGCCAGGGCTAAGGCGCCGGACGGTGCTCCCGTTAAGAAGCGCCCGGAGCTGAAAATCGTTAAACCCTGACCGGCAGGCTGCTAGCTCGCTGAGCTGCCGAACAACTGTGTATCAATCAGATCGCACAGGCAGTGAATAAGCACCAGATGTACTTCCTGTATGCGCGCCGTCCGCATGGCCGGGACGCGCAGTTCGATATCGTCAGCGCCCAGGATCCTGGCGATACTGCCGCCATCGCGGCCAGTGAAGGCAACCACTTTCATCTGCCGTTCATGCGCCGCTTCAATGGCCCGCATCACGTTGGCCGAGTTTCCCGACGTTGATATAGCCAGCAGCACGTCAGCCGCCGCGCCCAGACCGAAGACCTGTTTGGCAAAGATTTCCTCGTAGGCGTAGTCATTGGCGACAGCCGTCAGGGTCGATGAGTCTGTGGTCAGCGCCACCGCAGCCAGCGGCGGACGCTCCATTTCAAAACGGTTGAGCAGTTCGGCTGAAAAATGCTGGGCGTCACCGGCCGAGCCGCCATTACCGCAGCAGAGTATTTTGCCGCCCGCGCTCAATGCGTCCGCCATCAGTTTGCCCGCGGCTGCAATAGCCGGCCCGAGCGTCGCGGCGGACTGCTGCTTTACCGCGATGCTCTCGGCAAAATGCGCCGCGATCTGCTCCACTGTATTCATGACCGAAATATACACGAAAACAATTTGGCGCTGGTTGCCTCATGAGGCATCGAATGCATTTCTCAGCCATTGCACGGTGACCGCGCCAGCCGCGCCGGTTAGGGCGACCACATCGAATCGCAGTGGGCGACGCTGCAACGCCGGATGGCGCTGCAGCAGGTGCCGGGTGGCCTGCAGGATGCGGCGTTGCTTGGTTCGTGTGACTGAGCTCAGTGCGCCCCCATGCGACTTGCCGCGGCGGTACCGTACTTCGACGATAACCAGGCATTCTCCCTCGGTCATGATGAGGTCCAGCTCGCCCGCTTTGCACCGGTAGTTGGCTTGCAGGAACCTCAGTCCGCGATGCTCCAGCCAGTTGCGTGCATAGCGCTCAGCGGCGCTGCCGCTGGCCAGATGGGGTGCTACCGCATGGCCGGAGGCAGCGTTGCTTCCTGCGCCAGGTTCTCTGCGCCGCTGCCCAGTGTCTGCGGTGTGTCCGGCAGCGTCGCGGGAACGCCGCGTTCGATCCGGGCCCATTTCAGGCGCCGGTGCAGCACGCCGTTGGCGTCGACATACAGCTTACCGGTAAGTCCGTCGAGTTCGATTTCCGCGCTGTGAGTGCGGCCCTGCAGAGCGGCGCTGAGATGGTAAGCGTCGTAGCCCAGCGCATAGAACCGGCCAAAGCGGGCGGCCGAGCTGCCCCACAACTCCTCGAAAGTGTTCTTGTGCTCACGGATTGCGGGGCCGGGCTCCAGCAACCACGGTATATCGGGAAAGACGATACCGTTGATATCGCGGTTGTCACTTGATCCCGGGGTATACACTTCGGATGTCGCATAGGTGGGAATGTCGCCTGCATAGTAGAAGCGCAGCTGCGGCTTGATTAACTTGGCCGATGTTGTGTTACCGGCCACAAATATAAAGTCGATATCCTGACGACGTCGCGGTTCAAACTGCAGGGCTTTGCCAAGATTTGCGGCCAGCCGGTCCCGGCGAGCGTAGCTTTCGTCAATCAGCAGCGCGCTGGTGAGCGTATTCGAGAAATCAGTCTCTGCCGGGTCATAGCGCCGGGCTGCCAGAACCTGTCCGCCACGGCCCTGCAGTTCAGTCTGAAAAGCAGCGAGTATGCGCAGCCCGCGATCCGAATCCGGCACCAGCACCACGGCATTCAGCAGGCCGTTCTCGGTTGCCCTGATAGCGGCTGCGCGCGCTTCGTCCTCCGGGGCCAGCGCGAACTGAAACACGCTCGGATTGGCCGGTCCGCCACCGTCGATGGTGTTTAAGGCGAGTGTGGTCAGCGTGGAGACGGCGCTGACGGCGCTGACCTCCTCCTTCAGGAGCGGCCCGATAACAAAGGCTGCACCATCGAGCGCGGCGCGCTGGTATGCGGCCACCGCGCCGTCCGGCGCGGTGTCATAGATGCGGACATCGGGCCGTTCACTGTTACTGCCGATGTCGAAGTGCGCGGTCAGGTACCCGTCGCGGATGGCCTGGCCGATCGCGCGCTGGGGTCCGGTCAGCGGCAGGAGCAGGGCAACCTGCGGCGGGTAGTCGGACAGAGCCCGCAGATTGACCAGTACCTCTTCGGCCAGCAGCGTGCTGGCCGGATGCTCGGGATGCGCCTGGCGCCATTGCTCGAGTGCCCCATAGAGCCGGTTAACCGAGCCCCGTTGGGCATAGGCCAGTTGTCCAAGCTCCAGCCAGCCCAATGCAATGGGGTCGCGCCCGGCGCGGCTGTCGGGGGCGGGCTCGGTAATGGCCGGCCCGGTGCGCTGCAGGCCTTTCCAGATCAGCCGGCGGTTTTCAGCCACGGCGGCCGGTTCGGTCAGAAGCTGCTCACGCTGCAATAAGGTGGCTACTGCGGGTGCCGGCTTGTTGAGCTGGAACAGGGCCTCGGAGCGCAGCAGCAGGACCCGCAAGGCGGCTCCGCGACTGGCCGTGGTGCTGATCTCGTTGAGGGCTTGCAGCGCGCTGTCCGGGCGTCCGCGAGCGAGCTCAACCGAGGCCTGCACTTCCACCCATAGCCCGAGATTGTCAGGGTCGATGGCCGCGCCGGCACGGTCAAGAACACGCTCCGCACCGCCGAGATCATTCGCCTGATACAGCTCGCCCGCGGCGAGGAGCAGGTAGCGCTGTTGCTGTGTGCCTTTGCTCGCCACGGCGAGGTCCATGTAAGCGCGGCTGGCGGCCATATGGTCGCCCCGCCCGGCCAGTGCGCGGGCCCGGTCGGTGGCGTCCGGGGCTGTGCCCGTGGATAGCGTGGAGCAGCCGGCCAGAGTCGCGGTGAGCAGCAGCAGCGGCAGGGCCCGCCGCAAGTTTTGATAGGGCTGTGTTAACGTGCTGTCCATGCAGGTCCTCCGCAACCGGGGGTGCGGTTCAATCGGAATCATGTTGTCGGGTAACAGGCGTGACCACTAGTCAAGACAACCCCGGAACGCTGTTTGTCGTGGCGACTCCCATCGGCAATCTTGATGATATCAGTCTTCGCGCACGCACGGTCCTGGCAGCGGCCGACCTGATTGCCGCCGAGGATACCCGTCATACGCAGCGCCTGCTGCAGCGGTTTGGCATCCGTACACCGCTGTTGTCCTGCCATGAACACAACGAGGCCGAGCGCACGGCGGATATCGTTGCCCGGCTCCAGAGCGGTGCCGACGTGGCGCTGGTGAGTGATGCGGGGACACCATTGCTCAGCGATCCCGGATTTCGCCTGGTCGCGGCGGCGGCGGCGGCCGGTCTGCGCGTCAGCCCGGTTCCAGGATGCAGCGCGGCCATGGCGGCGCTGTCGGTGGCCGGCTTGCCGACGGACCAGGTGTTGTTTACCGGCTTTCTCCCGGCCAGTGCGGGCAAGCGGCGGGCCCGACTCGAGGCACTGCGACTGCAGCCCGCCACGCTGGTCGTCTACGAAGCGGTGCATCGCGTCCAGGCTGCGCTGGCCGATATGGTGACGGTTTTCGGGCCGGAGCGGCAGGCAGTCGCCGCGCGGGAACTGACCAAGCTGCATGAGACAGTCTATCGCGGGACGCTGGCGCAACTCACTGCGCAGCTGGCGGCCGGACCCGGGGCCGACAAAGGCGAGTACACGCTGGTCATTGCGGGCGCCGCACCCACGCCGACGGATGGCGCGGAGCTCGACCGCATTCTGGGGATAATGCTGGGTTTTCTGGGTGTGCGGCAGGCGGCGGACGCGACGGTAGCTATTCTGGGTGTGCGCCGCAACGACGCCTACCGCCGCGCGCTGGAAATTCGCGCCAGCGCTGAGGGCGATGACTGACACCCGCGCGTTGCGTCGGGCGGCCAACCCGACTAGGCTGTGCGGCGGAGTCGGCCTGGCAATCGCTCGTCGCTTGCGGCGGGAGGAAAGTCCGGGCTCCTGCGGGCAGGATGCCAGGTAACGCCTGGGAGGCGCGAGCCTACGGAAAGTGCCACAGAAAATATACCGCCAGCGGTCTCCTCAGTGAGGCTGCGGGTAAGGGTGAAATGGTGCGGTAAGAGCGCACCGCGCGGGTGGCAACACGCCGCGGCAGGGTAAACCCCATCCGGAGCAAGACCAAATAGGGGAGTACGCTTGCGCAAGCAGGCAACCGCGCCCGCCGGTACTCCCGGGTAGGTCGCTAGAGGCCATTGGTGACAATGGTCCCAGATGAATGATTGCCCTCGACAGAACCCGGCTTACAGGCCGACTCCAACTTCGCTTGCCGCAAGCCGGTCGACCGCCGCCGCAGCGCAAATCCCGATGGTGCTCATCTGCATCTGACCGCAGCACGCGGCCGCGGCCCGCAGGCCACTCCTGATTTATTCGCAATAAAAAACCTCTAAGCATCTGATTTGCCTAATCACTGGCTGTGGCGGTGTGCTCAGAAACCACCGCTAAGTGTCTGTCAATAAAGAATTAATCCGCTTGTTATGTTGACAGAGTGGCTAACCCCTTTCTATAGTGTCGATTAGTGGTTGATAAGTGGTAATTCGTGGAGTTCATAGGGGGCCGATGTCCCGCCAGTCATGTTTCGTGGTCCAGCCAAAGTTGCCCTTGATAGCAAAGGGAGGGTCGCCATCCCTACGCGCTATCGCGACGCCATTATGGCGCGTTGCGAGGGGCGGCTCATGGCCACGATCGACCGTGACCCGTGTTTGCTGATTTATCCGCTACCCGATTGGGAAGTTTTTGAACGCAGACTCATGCGTTTACCGGGCAACAAGCCGGCCATCCGTGCCTTTCAGCGCCGCATGGTGGGCCATGCGGCTGAGATGGAAATGGACAGCCATGGGCGGGTGCTGATCTCCAAGGAATTGCGGGAGATCGCCGGCTTGGAGCGTCAGGTCAAACTGATCGGGCAAGGGAACAAGTTTGAACTGTGGGACGAGGGGCGCTGGGACGAATGGATGGCGCAGAGCAACGAGCAGGTTGGCAATGAGCTGCCGCCGGAACTGGAGTCCTTGCCGTACTAGTGCATAAGGTGCCGGTGCGGACCGGCATGGGTAGCAGTCGCGGCGAGCAGGTCACGGGTGAGCGAGCATGACGGACGGAGCTCAGCCGCATGTGCCGGTGCTGCTCGAGGCGGTACTTGAGCAGCTCGAGGTGCGGCCATCCGGTACCTACATCGACTGCACGTTCGGGCGCGGCGGACACAGCCGGGCTTTACTGGAAAGGCTGGATAAAAACGGTCGTCTAGTGGTGATTGACCAGGATCCGCAAGCGTTCACAGCGGCGCGGACGCTGGCTGAGGAAGACAGTCGGGTGATTCCCATCAGCGGAAGCTTTGGAAGTATCGAGAGCATCGCGCGGACGCAGCATGTTCTGGGGCAGGCGGACGGCATGCTGGCGGATCTCGGCGTGTCATCCCCCCAGCTGGACGATGCCGAGCGGGGGTTCAGTTTTCTGCGGGACGGACCCCTGGATATGCGGATGAATCCTGCGGCTGGGCTGTCCGCGGCGGCCTGGCTTAACGCAGCAGGTGAGGGAGAAATGCTGAGAGTGATCGCGCGCTTAGGCGAGGAACGGGCCGCTCGCAGGATCGTGCGTGCAATTGTTGCGCGCCGGGCTGAGCAGCCCTTCAGCCGCACACTTGAACTGGCTGGTCTGATTGAGGGCGTGATTCCGCGACGTGGCAAGGGGAAGCATCCGGCGACGCGCACCTTTCAGGCTATCCGCATGCACATTAACGGTGAGTTAACTGAATTGCAGTCTTTCCTTGAGCAGTTTCTGAGCGTACTGCGGGTTGGCGGCAGGCTCTGCATTATCAGCTTTCATTCGCTCGAAGACCGGCTGGTAAAGCGCTACTTGCGCGACCGTTCGCGGGTTGACCCGGCGCTGGCCCGGATGCCGGTGGTGCCGGCCGACGCGCAGCCGGTGCTGGCGATACCGACCGGCGCGATTCGGGCCGATGCTGCTGAAGTGGCTGCCAACCCCCGCTCGCGCAGCGCCGTGCTGCGGGTTGCGGAGCGGCTGCGATGAGGCCGTTGGTGGTCGTTGCCGCACTCGCACTCGGCGTGTTCGCGTCTGCGATTGCGACCGTCTATGCGCGGCACGAAGCTCGTGCCCAGTTCTCTACCCTGCAGTCCCTGATTGCGGAACGCGATGAGCTGGTGGTCGAATGGGGCCAGCTGCAGCTGGAGCAAAGCGCTTACTCCACTCATGCTCTGGTCGAACGACTGGCGCGCCAGAAGATGGCAATGCGTCCACCGGCGGCCAGCGAAGTCTTGGTGGTGTCACAGTGAGTCGGCGGGGGCGCGCGCTGACGAATCGTGACCGGCAGCAGATGTTTGTGCTGCGCACACGCGTCGCGCTTGCCGTACTCGTATGCTGCGCGCTGGTGCTGGTGGGCCGGGCCGTGCAGCTGCAGGTGTTTGACCATGCGTTTTTATCCGACGAGGCGGAAGCACGGCAGCTGCGGGTGGTGCAAATCGCTGCCAATCGCGGAACGATTACTGATCGTCATGGTGAGCCGCTGGCCGTCAGCACGCCGGTGGACAGCGTGTGGGTTGACCCGGGTGACCTGATCAATGCCCCCGAGTTCATTCCCGAGCTCGCGCGCCTGCTGGCGATCGACGATGAGCCCCTCCGCGCCCGGCTGACCCGCAACGCCGCGAAGGACTTCCTGTATCTGCGCCGGCACATGAACCCCCAGGATGCGCAGCGCATCATGAACGCTCGAATTCCTGGCGTGCACGTGCAGCGCGAGTATCGCCGTTACTATCCGGCAGCGCAGGTGACCGGGCACCTGGTGGGTTTCGCCAACGTCGACGAAGAGGGTCAGGAGGGCATCGAACTGGCCTTCGACCATCGTCTGCGTGGCCAGTTTGGCAAGAAGCGGGTGCTGAAAGACCGCCTGGGACGGATGGTGGAGGACATCGAGCGCATCGAGGCGCCGCAACCCGGCCAGACCGTCGAAACCAGCATTGATTTGCGCATCCAGTACCTGGCTTTCCGTGAACTTAAGAAAGCCGTGACCCAGCAGCGCGCTAAATCGGGCACTGCGGTGGTGGTCGATATTCAGACGGGTGAAGTGCTGGCTATGGTTAACCAGCCGAGCTACAACCCCAATGACCGGGCGCAGTTTAAACCGAGCCGGTATCGTAACCGCGCCATCACCGACATCTTTGAACCGGGCTCGAGCCTCAAGCCTTTGATCATGGCGGCTGCTCTGGAGTCGGGCAAATACAAGCCGGACAGCCTGATCGACACCAGCCCGGGCTTCCTCCAGGTGGGTGTCAAGAAAATCTCCGATCCGAGTAATTACGGTCGCATCGACCTGACGACGATACTGGCGCGGTCAAGCAATGTGGGGGCGTCGCACATCGCGCTGGCGCTGGAGCCGGAGCACCTCTGGCAGGTGCTGTCCGATTTCGGCCTCGGTAAACCCACGGCCAGCGGCTTCCCCGGCGAGTCTGCCGGCTTGCTGAGCCACTTCGACAACTGGCGCTCAATCAGTCAGGCCACTTTGGCCTATGGCTACGGCTTATCGGTTACTCCGTTGCAGCTGGCGCAGGCCTACGCCGCGCTCGGTGCCCGCGGGCTGCAGCGGCCGGTCTCGCTGGTCAAACAAACTCAGCCGCCGATACCACGCCGGATCATCCGGCCTGCCACAGCGGATGCCGTGCTGGCGATGATGGAGGACGTGGTCAGTCCCGAAGGCACCGGGTTCAGGGCCGCGGTGCCAGGCTACCGGGTCGCCGGCAAGACCGGCACCACGCAGAAATACTCGCGTGGTGGCTATTCCGACGAGCGCTACGCGGCTATTTTTGCCGGCGTTGCCCCGGTATCGAATCCCCGGCTCGCGGTCGTCGTTGTAATCGATGAGCCCAATGCCGGCGAATACTACGGGGGCGTCGTGGCCGCGCCGGTGTTTTCCCGCATTGTGGCCGGCGCCACACGAATCCTCGCCATCCCGCCGGACGATCTCGGCGTGCCGCGTGAGTCGGCGACTACCGTGGCGCTGCGCCGGTGATGGCGGCGGCAAACATCAGCGCGATGTCGTTGCGCCAGCTGTTTCCCGATAGTCCGACTGCGCCGGATATTCGTGTTTGCGACATCACCACCCACAGCGGGCGAGTCGTCAGCGGGGGGCTGTTCCTCGCCTGCCGCGGTTATCGCGGCCACGGTCTCGATTATTTAGAGCAGGCTCTGCAGCACTCGCCGGCGGCCGTCGTCTGGGAGCCGCTGCCGGGCATGGCGGCGCCGGTCATCCCGCCTGACGTTGCCCAGCTCAGGGTGCCGGATCTGGCAGAGCAGGTGGGGGCCGTTGCTGACCGCTTCTTCGGTTCGCCATCGCAAACCCTGCAGGTAACCGGTATTACCGGCACCAATGGCAAAACCACGACTGCCTGGCTGTGCGCGGAGGCGCTGCGGGTACTCGGTCACGTTACGGGCTACATGGGGACGCTGGGCTGGGGCACCGGTACCGAGCTTGCACCCACGTCGCTCACCACCCCCGGCTGCATTGTGATGCACAGGCGTCTGCGTGCGCTGCGTGATGCGGGCGCGGAATGCGCGGTGCTCGAAGCCTCGTCGCATGGCCTTGACCAGGGGCGCCTCGACGGCGTTGCGGTGCGTACAGCGGCGTTCACCAACCTCACGCATGATCATCTGGATTACCACGGTGACTTTGCCAGCTACGGACGTGCCAAGGAGCGGTTGTTTCAATTCGCAACCCTCGAGTCTGTGGTTATTAACGTGGGTGATGAGTTTGGCGCCGGCCTGGCGACGCGCTGCGGACGCCTGCCCCGAGTCCTGCGTGTGGCGATGCACGAAGCGCGGCCGAATGGCGCTGTCGATCTGCGGGCGCAACTCATCGAAATCTCGGCCGCGGGTTTGCGGCTGCGGCTGACCGGGGACTTTGGCGAGGCGGAGCTCATGAGTCCGCTCTGGGGTCGGTTCAACGCCGAGAATCTGCTGGTGGCAGCCGGCATCCTCGTCGCGCATGGCGTGCCCCTGAGTGCTGCTGCCGACGCACTCAGTCGATGCGCTGCGCCCGCCGGCCGCATGCAGGTGGTGCGCGGTGCCGCCGCGGACCCGCTGGTTGTGGTCGACTTCGCGCACACACCGGACGGTTTGCGGCAGGCCCTGCAGGCGATGCGTGACCACTGCAGCGGTGAACTGAGCGTCGTCTTTGGCTGTGGTGGTGAGCGGGATGTCGACAAGCGGACAGCGATGGGTCAGGTGGCCGTTGCGCTGGCTGATCGCGTGGTCGTGACCACCGACAACCCGCGTAGCGAGGATCCGGCTGCCATTGCGGCCATGATTGTTGCCGATATTCCGGCAGCTAGAAACGTACAAATTGAACTGGATCGTGCTCAGGCTATTCGCGCTGCGATTGCGGCTGCGGGTGCATCTGCTGCGGTGCTCGTGGCGGGAAAGGGCAGCGAGACCCGTCAGTATTGCAAGGATGGCAGCCGTTATTTTTCCGATGTTGATGTGGTGCAGCAGGCGCTGGGGCTGGCGGCATGAGCATGGACAGTCTCAGCCATCTTGCCGAGCTGACCGCGGGTCGATTGCGCGGTGCGGACGCACGTTTCGTTGCAGTGAGTACTGATACTCGCTCGCTGCAGCCCGGTGAAGTGTTCTTCGCGTTGCGCGGTCCGCGCTTCGATGCCGCTGCGTTCGTAGCCGAGGCGGCGGCGGGCGGCGCCGTGGGTGCCGTGGTGGAGCAGCCCGTTGCCGCAGCCATCAGCCAGGTGGAGGTTGCCGATACCCGTCAGGCGCTCGCGGTTTACGCGGCACACTGGCGCCGGCTCATGGCGACGCCCGTGATCGGCATCACCGGCAGCAACGGGAAAACAACCGTAAAAGAGTTGTGCGCCGGCATCATGCGCATGCACTGGCCGCAAGACGCGCCGTCGCAGGTGCTGGCCACGGCTGGCAACCTTAACAATGAAATTGGCGTCCCGCTGACACTCCTGCGCCTCCGTCCGGAGCACCGTGTCGCGGTTGTCGAGATGGGCGCGAGCAAGCCGGGAGACATTGCTTTCCTGGCCGGGCTGGCCCGGCCGCAGGTGGCGATCCTCACCAGTATTGGCCGCGCTCACATCGAAACGATGGGCGGTATCGACGGCGTTGCGCGGACCAAGGGCGAACTGCTCGACGGGCTCGAAGCAGCGGCTACGGCCGTGTTGAATAAAGACTCAGCCTACTTCCCTGAGCTTTGTGACCGGGCGAAACCGGCCACGGTGGTGTCGTTCGGCAGCATGCCGGACGCGGATTTTTTTGCCACGGATGTACAGCCTGAAATCCAGGCGGGGCAACCGGGTTTCCGGTTCACCATGCACACTCCCGCGGGCGCCCACGCCATGCGGCTGCCGCTGGCCGGTCGGCACAACGTGCAGAATGCGCTCGCGGCTGCCGCGGCCACTCTGGCGGCCGGTGCGACTATCGCGGACGTCGCCCGTGGGCTGGCCAGTGCGCGCAATGTGGCCGGCCGGCTGCGCATGTGCACGCTTGCATCCGGCGCAATCCTTTATGACGACAGCTACAACGCCAATCCCGATTCGGTTGCCGCGGCTATCGATGCCTTGCGCAGCGTCGCCGGGGATACCTTACTGGTCCTGGGCGATATGGGTGAGCTCGGGGCGGAGGCCGAGGAGCTGCATGCAGCGATCGGCCGCCACGCGCGCGCTGCCGGCGCTGCGCGCCTGTACTGCACCGGGCAACTTTCGCGAGCGACAGCCGCTGCGTTTGGCGACGGCGCGGAATGGTTTGCTGAGCTGGATGATTTGCGCGCGGCGCTGCTGCCTGAGCTTACCGACGGCCGGCACGTGCTGGTCAAAGCCTCGCGTTTCATGGGGCTCGACCGGCTGGTCGCGGCCCTGACAGCTGACAGTGAGGGAGGCTAGACCGTGCTGCTATTACTCGCTGACTACCTGACTGAGCTGTATTCCGGCTTCAATGCGTTCACCTACATCACACTGCGCGCCATCATGGCGGCGCTCACGGCGCTGGTGATGTCGTTCGTGCTGGGCCCGGTCATGATTCGCCGTCTGACGCACCGGCAAATAGGCCAAACCGTGCGCTCCGACGGGCCCGAATCGCATTTACCCAAGGCCGGGACGCCCACCATGGGCGGCGCGCTGATTATCGCGGCGATCGTCCTCAGTACCTTGCTCTGGGCCGACCTTGCAAGCCGTTACATCTGGATCGTGACCGGCGTAACGCTGGCGTTTGGGGTCATCGGCTGGATTGATGATTACCGGAAACTGGTGCTGCGTGATCCGGAAGGTTTGCCGGCCCGGTGGAAATTTCTCGCGCAGTCGGTGGCGGGGCTGGCCGCGGCGGTCGCGCTGTATCGGCTCGCTGAGAATCCGGCCGACACTGCGCTGCTGATCCCGTATGTAAAGGACCTGGCCATTCCGCTGGGTGCCGGCTTTGTCGTGCTGACCTATCTGGTCATTGTCGGCACCAGTAATGCGGTGAACCTGACTGACGGGCTCGACGGCCTGGCCGTGATGCCCTCCGTGATGGTGGGTGGCGCTCTCGGCATTTTTGCCTATGCCGCCGGCAACGTGATATTCGCGGACTACCTGGGCATACCGTACATCGCCGGCGCGGGCGAAATCATGGTGTTCTGCGCGGCACTGTGCGGAGCCGGTCTCGGCTTCCTGTGGTTTAACACCTATCCGGCGCAGGTGTTTATGGGCGACATTGGGGCTCTGGCGCTCGGCGCGGGGCTGGGTACGGTAGCGGTCATCGTGCGGCAGGAACTGGTGCTGTTCATCATGGGCGGCCTGTTTGTTGTCGAAACGGTCTCGGTGATCATCCAGGTGGCTTCATTCAAGATGACCGGCAAACGGGTATTCAGGATGGCGCCGCTGCATCACCACTTTGAGCTGAAAGGCTGGGCCGAACCCAAAGTCATCGTGCGGTTCTGGATTGTCACAGTCATTCTCGTGCTGGTCGGTCTGGCCAGCCTGAAGATTCGGTGAGCGGGCATGCAGGCGCTGAATACTGAAACCCGTTCTGTAGCCACCGATCGCCGGCCCCTGGTGCTGGGCATGGGCATCACGGGGCTGTCCGTGGCGCGCTGGTGCGCGCGTCGGGGTATCGCTGCGACATTTGCCGACAGTCGTGATGCTGCGCCCGCAGCCAGCGCTATTCGTGCGTTGTTGCCGCAGGCCGCGATGCATGCCGGAGGATGGCCCGCCAGCCTGCCTGCCGGCACCACGGAAATTGTGGTCTCGCCGGGAGTATCGCTGGCAACGCCGATTCTGCAGCAGGCCATCGCCACCCGACTGCCCGTTTACAGCGATATCGATCTGTTTATTGCCGAGTGCCCGGTCCCGGTTGTGGGCGTTACCGGATCAAATGGCAAAAGCACCGTTACCAGCCTTACGGCGTGCATGCTGAGCGCAGCCGGGTTGCGCGCGCGGGCCGGCGGCAACCTGGGCACTGCCGCACTCGACCTGCTCGACACAGACGCCGAAGCGATTGTGCTGGAACTGTCGAGTTTTCAGCTTGAACGCAGCGGGACCTTGCCGCTCCACGCGGCTGTAATTCTCAACCTGACGCCTGACCATCTCGACCAGCACGGAGATATGGCGACGTACGCGGCTGCCAAGCAGCGTATCTACAGGGCCTGCCAGACTGCGATTATCAACCGCGACGAACCCGACTGGATGCCGGAGCTGGACGCTGCGGTCAAGCGAATCGGGTTCACACTGTCAAAACCTTCTCCCGAGGACTGGGGGGTCATCGTTACCGATGACGGGCAATGGATTGCCCGAGGTTCCTATCCGGTTATGCCGGTGGCGAGTCTCGCGATCGCCGGCCGTCATAACCTGCAAAACGTGCTGGCCGCTTTTGCTTTGGCCAGCACGCTCGATGTTCCTCTCGATGGTTTGATCGCGGGTGCGCAAGTGTTCCCCGGCCTGCCGCATCGTATGCAGCGTGTTCCCAGTGGCGACGGAATCGTTTGGGTGAACGATTCCAAAGCCACAAATGAGGCCGCTGCGATGGCCAGCATCAGTGCGATTGATGGCCGTTTGGTGCTGATAGCCGGTGGTGACGCAAAAAATGCAGAGCTAAAGGATCTGGCTCGGTGTTTAGAGGACAAG
>JAZBOT010000137.1:0-7805 GCA_036351295.1 Gammaproteobacteria bacterium
CAATCAAAAAAGCACCGCGCCGGCAGTAGTTCCAGTTCACCGTCGACGATGGCCGGGTTCGTGCGCGCCACAAAGCTGAACGGTATCTGCACCTGGTGATCGACACCGGGTGTCGGCGTCGGGCGCGTGCCGCCCTCGACATACACCGAAATGCTCAGCACCCAGTCTGACGGGAAGCTCACCGGGTCGCCCGAAAACACAAAGAAGGTGATCGGCACCGTGTAGGTCACCGTGTCGCCGGCCCCGACCTGTCCGACGTCAAACAGCGTGTTCAGAAACACCGACGGGATCGTGAAGGTGGGGTTCTCGAGGTAGTCCGGCGGCAGCAGCGAAATCGCGCCGTCCAGCGGCCGGGCAATGTCGTCCGGGTAGCGCAGCGTAAAGGTCAGCGTGGTGTCGCTCGGTATCGCAGCGCGCTCATTGCCGCCCCCGGGCGGCGGATCCGGCGTGGGCTCCGCGTTCGGCAGGCTGCTGAAAAACGCCCACACGGCTTCGCCGGTAAAGCTCGCCCACCGGTGACCCGAGGTATCGGCGAGGCTGCCTTCGCTGTGTTCGCACCAATAAACCGGGTAGGGCGTGTTGGCCGAGCCGAGCAGCGAGTGGTCGACGCAGGGGGCAACCTCGCCCGGCACGGAGACCGCCGGGTCGTAGCCGTTGTAGAGCGACCAGAAGCGGCGTGCGCCCCGCGCTATATCCACGTTCACGAGGCTGTCATTGACGCCCTGCGCCATCAGTACCGCGACCGAGCCGACGCACTCCGTGCTGATCAGCGTGCCGGCGCTGGGCGCGATCGCCCGCACGATGTCGCCAAAGCGGCAACCGATTTCGTGCGCCAGGCCCGCGCCGCTGCTGTGCCCGGTGACGAAAATTCTGTCCGGGTCGTATTCGAGCCCGCGGGTATCGAGCTCGGCCAGCAGGTCGAGGAAAAACTCGAAGTCGCTGGCGAAGCTCCACTGGGGGCTGCCGTTGGCGTCCGGCAGGGCGTTCGGAAACACCATGATGGCTTCGTCACCCACCGGGCCGATAATGTCGTAACCAAAGCGTTCCTCGGTCCAGTCCAGGTAGCTGCCGCCGGTGCCGTGCAGGGCAATCAGCAGCGGCTTGGGCGCGTCGCCGGAGGCACTGGTGGACAGGGTTTGCACGCTGTCACCCGGCAGCAGCAAAAAGTACTCGCGCTCCACGCCGCCCGATTCGAAGGTTTGCAGCCCCGTGCTCAGGGGCACTGCGGAACTGCCCGAATTGTCGTTGATGGGGCATGCGTTCAGCAGGAGCGCCAGCGTCGCCCAGGCTGCAACGCGCAGTGTCAGGTTGCCAAACATTCGAACTCCTTCGCGGCGCGAGGCCTTTTGTTCCGGTATTGTGCGGGCTGCGCAGCGGGAGCTGCCAGCGCCGGCGCAATAGTATACCGCCGCCGTGGGGTGGGCCGGGGGGCTAGATCACCGTCAAGCGGACAGCATTGATCGCCAGGCCGACCAGGCACACAGTCGACAGCAAAAACAGCAGTGCCCGCACGCGCACAATGTTAAACAGCCCCTGCCACAGGCTGTGGACAACCCGCAGGCCGGTATAGCCCCAGGCGAGGCCGAGGTTCACGGTGCTCGTGTCCCCCGCCAGCGCGAGTATGGCGACCACCGCGTAGAACAGAGTCGGCTGTTCCATCAGGTGGCTGTAATTGTGCGAGACCCAGTTCACTTTTGCGGGCATGCGCTGCTCGATATCGACATAGCGACCGCCCACCGCGAGCCGTTTGAGTTCGTCACGCGCGTTGGCAAAGGCGGGGGCGCGCACAGCCAACATCCAGACGAGGACGATCAGCGACCACAGCACGAGGACGGCGGCCGGGCCCAGAATAGCTGGAGTATCCATAAGTTGTGCTCCTGTTCGGGGGTTACTGTGATGGCTAGGTCCCGCAGAAAGTCTGGGTTACGCGCTCTTCGGGCCGCGGGGGGGCCTGCAGGTCACGGTGCTCGTCCGCGCAGTCGAACGGCGTGCGCAGCGCCGCGACCAGCCGCAGCACAGGCCCTAAATCGTCGTGCTCGGTGGCAGCCCGCAGCGCTTCTTCCACACGATGATTCCGGGCAATCACGGCCGGGTTGGCGCGGCGCATGGTGCCGGCTGCATCCGGTGCACGCGCGGCATGCCAGGCATCAAGCCAGTCCTGCGCGTCCGCGACATCGGCCAGCAGGCTGCGCAGCGCGGTGTCGCTGCCGGTAATTGCGGCATGAGTCAGGGTGTCAAAAAACACGGTCATGTCGATGGCCTGCGCATGCAGCATCTCGAGTGTGCGGTCGGCGATACTGACGGTTGCGTCGGTTTGGTCCGGGAGGCCGAGCTTGAGCCGCATGCCCTCGTAGAAGCTTTCCTGGAACAGCGGCATGAACTTTTCCAGGGTCGCTTCTGCCTGCCTGACCGCGTTCTCCGCGTCATCTTCCAGCAACGGCAGCAAGGTCTCGGCCAGCCGCGTCAGATTCCACAAGCCGATGCCCGGTTGTCGCGACCATGCATACCGGCCGCGCCGGTCTATCGAACTGAACACTTTGTCGAAGTTAAACTCGTCCATAAAAGCGCACGGACCAAAGTCGATGGTCTCGCCGACAATCGACATGTTGTCCGTATTCATAACCCCGTGAATAAAGCCCACCAGCATCCATTGCGCGATCAGCTGCGCCTGGCGCCGGCTTGCTGCTGCGAGCAGCGCAAGATAGGGGTTGTCTGCCTGCCGGCATTCGGGAAAGTGCTGCGCCAGCATGTGGTCAGTCAGCGCCCGGAGGACCTCCGCATCGGTATGACTGGCTGCCAGCTGAAAGCTGCCGACGCGAATATGGCTCTGCGCCGTTCGCGCCAGTATGCCGCCCGGTTCCGGCCGCTCGCGGAAGACCGGTTCGCCGGTTGCGATCACGGCCAATGAGCGCGTCGTGGGGATGCCGAGGCCGGCCATCGCCTCACTGATAATGTACTCGCGCAATACTGAGCTCAACGTGGCGCGCCCGTCGCCGCCGCGGGAGTAGGTTGTCGGCCCGGAGCCTTTCAGCTGCACGTCGATCAAGCCACGCGTGGTGTCCATCTGGCCCAGCATGTGGGCACGGCCGTCGCCCAGCAGCGGCACGCGCTGCCCGAACTGGTGCCCGGCGTACGCCATGGCGAGCGGTGGGTTGGCCGGGTTGCCGACGCCGCCCGACAGAATGGCCAGCGCCTCGGCGCTGCGGAACCAGTCAGGCGCCAGGCCGTACTCGTCAAGCAGGGCATCGTTGAGCAGTAGCAGCCGGGGTTGCGCGACGGGCACCGGGGCGTCGTGGGAGAACAGGCCGGCGGGCAGGGCCGTATAGCAGTTTGACGAAATCGGGTTCATGGGCTCGCCTCGACGCACGTGGCTGTAAACGCCGCAACGCGGCCAACTGCTGCCCATTCTAATGCCCGCAGCCGGCTTGTCGCTGCCCGGCTTGCCAGGCAACCACGAGGCGCATGGCCGGCGACTCCGGGAGCCGCTGCCAGCCCCGGTGGACCGGGTTTCGGGCGAGCTATGAAGCGTCACATGTTAGGGTTGGGACTCCCCGCTTAGTTCATGACCCGGACAATCTTTGGAGTCAGGAGACCGCTGCCACGATGAAATCCCCGCTCGCTTTGCTGCAACAGCTGCCTGCTATCGCCCAGTTTGGTGTGGTTATTTTGCTGGTTTCACTGGTCGCCTGGCTGGCCGGCGCGGCTATTGAACGCCTGCTCGGCAGTTACGGCCAGCGCGCTGAGGGTCCGCCCGCTGTGGTGGTGTTGATGCGCCGCATTGTGACGCCGGTGTCGCTGCTGCTGCCGGCGATAGCGCTCTATCTGTTGCTGCCTTGGGACCTTCTGCAGGTTGACGACACGGGCCCGCGAGCATTGATGAAGATCGGCATCATCATGCTGGGCACATGGCTGGCCGCGCGCGCGCTGCTGGCGCTGGAAGAAATTATCACCCCGCGGCTCGGCGTAGACCGGGCGGATAATTTGCGGGCCCGGACCCTGCAGACCCAGCTCAGAGTGTTGCGCCGGATCGCGGTGTTTGTGGTGCTCACCTTCGGCATTATTGCCGTGTTGCTGTCTATCGACGGGTTTCGCGATTTCGGCACCGGCCTGCTGGCTTCCGCCGGTGTTGCCAGCGTCGTCATCGGCTTTGCGGCGCAGCGTACCTTGTCGAACCTGCTGGCCGGTTTTCAGGTGGGGTTTACGCAGCCCATCCGGCTGGATGACGTGGTGGTGGTCGAGGGCGAGTGGGGGCGCATTGAGGAGATTACGCTGACTTATGTGGTGGTCGCGATCTGGGACCAGCGGCGCCTGGTGCTGCCCATCTCCTACTTTCTGGAGACACCCTTCCAGAACTGGACGCGCAAGACGGCCCAGATTCTTGGCACCGTGTTTTTGCGGGCTGATTTCACCGTAGATATAGAGGCATTGCGGGCGGAACTGCAGCGACTGGCGCACCAATCTGAGCACTTTGATGGCCGGGTTTGCCTGCTGCAGGTAACCGATGCCGGCGAACGTTCGCTGGAGCTGCGGGCGCTGGTCAGTGCGCGCGACTCCGGTTCGGCATGGGATCTGCGCTGCGAAGTCCGGGAAGGTCTGATTCGCTTTCTGCAGCGGACGCAGCCGGAGGCGCTCCCGAAGATTCGCGCCGTTGACGGCCCGGTTGGCCCGGCTACATACGCCTGAGCTTTACGCTACTATCAGGATGAATCCGGGGCGCTGCACGTCACTGAGTGTGCTGCCCCATTGCTGAGGGGCAGGCGGTGGGCAACGAGCGATATACAGAGGGACTGCGAGTTCGGCGCGAAGTTGTCGGGGAAGACACCGTCGACGGCTGGCTGGACGCGGCCGATGATTTCACCGGGCCGCTCGAAGAGCTCACCACGGAAATTGCCTGGGGCACCTTCTGGGCCCGCCCCGGGCTGGATCGCCGCACCCGGAGTTTGCTGACGGTGGTGCTGCTCGCAGCACAAAACCGCCCTGAGGAGCTTGAGACGCATCTGCGCAACGCCGTCAACAACGGTTGCACCCGGGAAGAAATTCGCGAGGCGCTGCTGCATACCATGGCCTACTGCGGTGTGCCCACGGCGCGGGGCGCTATCAAGCTGGCGGCGCGGGTCCTGCGCGCGGTGGACTAAACAGACCCATGGCTCAAACTTCGGCTCACAACGCCGCGGTGCGGCGTGCCGGTCGCTGGCTGCCGCTGCTGGTGGCCGGCGTTTCGCTGGTACTCGCGCTGACCGCCGCCGAAGGCCTGCTGCGCCTGTTTGGTTACCAGCCCTGGCAGCCTGCCGGGCTGTGGGCGCCGGATGTCGACCCCGATCACGAGGCGCCGCTGATGACCCGCCCAGACCCGGTGCGGGGCTGGGCGAATTTACCCGGTGAGTATGTCTACGACGGTTATAGCGCTGCGGTTGACAGCATTACCGTTACGATTGCAGCTGACGGCTCCCGCCGGACGGCGCCCGGACCGGTAGCCGCGGACCCGGGACTGCCCGCGCTGGTATTTGCCGGCGGGTCCAACACTTTTGGGCATGCGATCAGTGACTGGGAGACGTTTCCGTGGAAGCTGCAGCAGCGCTACGCCACACATGCTGTCTATAACGTGGGTGTGCCCGGCTACGGCACGCTGCAGGCTTTGCAAACGCTGGAGGAACAGCTGCCGCAGCTGGCGGGCCCCAAGCTGGTGTTTTACGGGCTTATCGGGCATCACTTTAACCGCAATGTGCTGGACGATAACTGGATGCGGTTGTTTGCCGAGCCGGGCAAGGGGCAGATGCCGCCCTACATTACGGTAAAGGCCGACGGCTCGGTGCAGCGAAACCCTGTGCAGCAGTGGCGCCCCTGGCCGCTCAAGCAGCGGCTGGCCCTGGTCAACACGGCCGAAAATGCAGTCATCAACCTGCTGGCGCGCCAACGTTCCGCGCAGATGGTGCCCGCGATGCACGGCATTCTCCGCGAAATGGATGCCGTGGTTAGCGGTCACGATGCGGAACTGGTCGTGGTGCTGCTTAAGATCGACGCCAGGCGCGCAGCGCAGCTTGAGGAGTTTCTGACGCAAGCCGGCATTCGCGTGCTCAATTGCGCACCCGCAGAGATCGGGCCGGAGTATCGGGTGGTCGGCGAGGGGCATCCCAACGACCGGTTAAATACACTCTGGGCCGACTGCATTGGTGGTTACCTTGAAGCTGAATTCGGCGCGGTTTCACAGTAGCTTGCGGCACTTTGTGGCAGGATTGCTGTCGCAATGTGTATGCCCGGTTTAATTCGTCCGCTATTCACAGCGCTGCTGCTGCTGGCGCCGGCCTTTGCTGCTGCCGAGCCCTGGTGCCTGGTGCTCGACGCACAGGAGAACTGTCGCTGGCTGACGGCGGAGGATTGCTATAACGCCAGCAATCAGGTGGGCGGCTATTGCAAACCCAACCCGCGTGAGCGCGGTATTACCGGCATCGCGCCCTACTGCGTGATCACGGCTGATCAGCGCCGCTGCACCTACCGCAGCCAGCGTCGGTGCCTGGATGTCGCGGTGGCCGTTAGCGGCGGCTGCGTGCGCAACACCGAACTCGACCTCGCCCGCCGGGCGCGGGGTGAAGAACGCGATCTGGGTTGCGTGCCCGGCGACCTGGAGTGTGAAACCGATACCTTAGGCTCTTTTAGCGGCGGACTCGACGCCGCTGGCTACAGCACCGAACAGATTCCGGTGCCCGTCCTTGAGGACTAGCCGGTCGCCTGGTTCGGGCTGGGGGCAATAGCAGGCTGCTACAGCCGCAACGCCCCGTCGACTTCGATGACCCGGCCCGAGAAATAGTCGTTGCTAAAAATAAACTCGACCGCCTGAGCAATATTGTCGGGCTCACCGATCCGCTTCAGCGGAATGCCGGCCGCGATTTTCTCGCGCGCTTCAGGCTTCATGGCCGCGACCATTTCGGTATTGATAAAGCCGGGGGCCACCGCGCCGGTGCGGATGCCGTAGCGCGCCAGTTCTTTCGCCCAGGTGACAGCCATCGCCGCGACGCCCGCTTTGGTCGCCGTGTAGTTTGACTGGCCCATGTTGCCCGCGCGTGAAATGCTGGAGATGTTGACAATGACGCCCGCACTGCCCAGCTTGATCATGTGCTCGGCCGCTTCGCGACCGCACAGAAATACCCCGGTGAGATTGACGTCGATCACCGAGCGCCACTGCTCGAGGCTCATCTTCGCAACCAGTTCGCCGTCTTTGAATTTTACGAGCAGGGCATCGCGCGTTATGCCGGCATTATTCACCAGTCCGTCCAGCCCGCCAAAGTCATCAACAACCTGGTTAAACAGCGCCACGACGCTGGCTTCATCGGCAACGTTAGCGCCGTAGGCCTTGGCGGTGCCGCCCGCCGCGACGCATGCCGCCTCGGTGTCGGCGCAGCTGGCCGCATCCAGATCGACCAGCGCCAGCCGACAACCGTGGCCGGCAAAGCGTTTGGCCATGGCGGCGCCGAGCCCGCGGGCGGCGCCGGTGATGACGATAACTTTGTTGTGCAGTTCCATACGGTGTCCCTCAGATGACAGGCCCGGCGAAGCAGATTTCGCCGTTCAGGGTGCGGCATTATAGGGCTTGCGGAGCGCTGCAGCTACGCGCCGGCGTCCGCCGTGGCTTGAATTCGGTGCCGGAGCCTCCATATAGGCGGTAGAGATTACCTGTTTTGAGGACGCTGCTATGCGTATGGACAAACTAACCAGCAAGTTCCAGATGGCCGTGGCCGATGCCCAGTCGCTGGCGGTTGGCAAAGACCACCAGTTTATCGAGCCGGTGCACCTGCTGGTGGCGCTGCTCG
>JAZBOT010000138.1:0-22182 GCA_036351295.1 Gammaproteobacteria bacterium
AAGCTTTCGGGGCTTGACGCCCACTTGGAGCGCGCACGGGACATCACATCCGAAATCGACCGGCAGTTGCGCCCGCTGCAGCTCGCCGCAGCCGGCGAACACGGCGCCGAGATTCGCCATCGTCCTGACAGTGATATCGATACCCACCAGCGGCTGCCGGCGGTGGTGGTGGAGTTCGCCCGACAGCTGCAGCGCGAGTTACCGGATGTGCTGGTGGAGCTCAAGGCAGCGTCGGTATCGGTGCACTTTCGGCGCGCGCCGGAACACCAGGGCGAAGTGGAGCAGCGCCTGCAGGGGCTGGTGGCCGACTGGCCTGACTACGAGCTCCTGCACGGCAAAATGGTGGTCGAGTTCAAGCCAGGCGCGGTCGACAAGGGCCGGGCGATACAGGCACTTGCCGCCCAGCCACCGTTCCGCGGACGCCGGCCCGTGTTCATCGGCGATGACACGACAGACGAGGCAGGCTTTGCGGTAGTGAACGAACTCGACGGGCTGTCAATCCGCGTGGGTCACCGGCCTGGTTCGGTCGCGCGGTATCAACTCGCGGACGTAGCCGCGGTGCACGCCTGGCTCGCGCAACTGCAATGAGGACATCATGAGTACACTTGATTTAGGCATGATCGGCAATTGCCAGATCAACACGCTGATTGACGCTCGCGGCCGCTTTGTGTGGGGCTGCATGCCGCAGTTCGACAGCGACCCGGTGTTCTGCACGTTGCTGCAGGGTGGCGCGGAGACTGCGCAGCGTGGCTGCTATGAAATCGATCTTGTCGATTTCGAGCGCTCGGAGCAGAGCTACCTGCGCAACACCGCTATTCTGGAAACGCGCCTCTGGGACAAACATGGCAATAGCCTGAGCCTGATTGATTTTGCCCCGCGGTTTCAGCACTTTGGCCGCAGCTGGCATCCGGTCATGCTGATGCGAATTATTACCCCGCTGGAGGGTGTGCCGCGCGTCCGCGTCAGGCTGCGCCCCGCGCACAGCTATGGTGCGGGGGACCCTGAACAGACGATGGGCAGTAATCACATCCGCTATCTGATGCCTAACCTGACGCTGCGCCTGACGACCGATGTGCCGCTGACGGCCGTGCGTGACGAGCGCGTGTTCAGCTTGCGGGAGGCACGGCACCTCATCCTCGGGGCGGATGAGTCCATTGTTCGCAATGTCCGCAAGTTCACCCGCGATGCGCTGGATGACACGCGCAGCTACTGGCAATCCTGGAGTCGTAGCCTCGCGATCCCGTTCGAATGGCAGGAGGCGGTCATTCGTGCCGCGATAACGCTGAAGCTGTGCACCTTCGAAGACACCGGCGCGGTGATCGCCGCGGCCACCACCTCAGTGCCGGAAGCTCCGGATAGCGGCCGCAACTGGGACTACCGCTTTTGCTGGTTGCGGGACAGCTACTTTGTTGTGCATGCGCTGAATCGACTTGGTGCGACGAAGACGATGGAAGGCTATTTGCGCTACATCTACGACGTCTCGCTGAACAACGGCAATCAGCTGCAGCCGGTTTATGCCATCTCGGGTAGTGAGGATCTGAGCGAAAGCACCGTTGAGAGCCTGCCGGGTTACCGCGGCATGGGCCCTGTGCGGGTGGGTAACCAGGCTTACGAGCAGGTGCAAAACGATGTGTATGGGGCGGTGATTCTGGCGGCTACGCAGTACTTTTTTGATGAGCGTTTCGTCGAGCGTGCCGGTCTTGAACAGTTTCGCCAGCTCGAGCAGCTTGGCGAGCATGCGGTGCGCCTGTTTGAGACGCCGGACGCCGGACTGTGGGAGTACCGCGGCCGCGCGCAGGTGCATACTTTCTCCGCGGTGATGTGCTGGTGCGCGGCTGACCGCCTCGCCAAGATCGCCCGGTTACTGGCCAACCCGGATCGTGAAGGTTACTGGCGTGCGCATGCGGACGCGATGCACGAGGTCATTTGCACGAAAGGCTGGAACGAGGAGCGCGGGGCGTTCACCGAGGGCTTCAGCAACACGGAAATGGACGCCAGTCTGCTGCTGCTGCATAGCCTCGGGTTTCTTGAGGCGGACGATCCGCGGTTTTTGTCGACAGTCCGGGTGATCGAGTCGGAGCTGCGGCGGGGCAATCACATGTTCCGCTATCAGCAGGCGGACGATTTCGGCACGCCGGAGAACGCCTTCAATATCTGCACGTTCTGGTATATCGAGGCGCTCGCGAGTATTGGCCGCCGGGAAGAGGCCCGGGAGCTGTTCGCGGCGATGCTGGACTGCCGCAACCCGCTGGGACTGCTGTCCGAAGATCTCGATCCGCAGACCCATGAGCTGTGGGGCAACTTTCCGCAGACCTACAGCATGGTCGGCATCATTAACTCGGCGCGCATCCTGAGCGAGCCATGGGAGTCGGCGTTGTGAGCCAACTGGTCGTCGTTTCCAACCGGGTCTCCATGCCGCAGGGCAACCAGCCGTCGTCCGGCGGGCTCGCGGTGGGCGTGCAGGCCGCTCTGCAGGACAGCGGGGGGACCTGGTTTGGCTGGAACGGGGAAACCTGCCAGACGCTGCCGCCGCCTACCGAGGTTGAGACTCACGGCAATATCCGCCTGGCCACCATCTCGCTCAACGTCAACGATTTTGAGCTGTACTACAACGGTTTTGCCAACTCGTCGCTGTGGCCGATCCTCCATTACCTGATTGGCTTCTTCAAGTTCGAACGGCCGGCGTTCGAGGCGTACTGGCGCGTCAACGGGTTCTTCGCCGAGCGGCTGCTGCCGCTGCTGCAACCGGACGACATCGTCTGGGTTCACGACTATCACCTGATTCCGCTGGCGTGCGAGCTGCGTGAGGCGGGGGTGAAAAACGCGCTCGGGTTTTTCCTGCATGTACCGTTCCCCGCCTACGACATGCTGCGGGTTTTGCCGGTGCACCGCAGTCTGCTGCGGTCGTTGTGCCTGTTCGACGTGGTGGGTTTCCAGACCGCGATGGATCGCGACAATTTTATGGACGCCGCGCTGCGCAGCGGCATGGGCGTGGAGCGTCTCGATGCCTGCACGCTGCGCATGAACGAGCACATCTGCCATGCGGATGTGTACCCGATCGGCATCGACGTCGACGGCACGGCGGGGTTGGCCGAGGATGCCCGGCACAATGCAGACTTCAGGCGGCTGGTCGACAGCCTGGTCGGCCGCGAGCTGCTGGTCGGGGTTGATCGGCTCGATTACAGCAAGGGTCTGGATGCGCGGTTTCGAGCCTACGAGCGGCTGCTGGAAAAATACCCCACTCACCGGCTGGCGGTAACCTACATGCAGATCGCCCCGCCGACCCGCACCGGGGTCCGCGCCTACGATGAGATTCGTGCGGAGCTCGAGCAGGTCTCTGGCAATATCAACGGCCGTTTCGCGACCACCGACTGGGTGCCGTTGCGATACCTCAACGGCGGCCTGGAACGCGCGCGCCTGATGGGTGTCTTCCGCGCCGCGCGCGTGGGCCTGGTGACGCCGGTGCGCGACGGCATGAACCTGGTCGCGAAGGAGTTTGTCGCCAGCCAGGATCCGGCCGATCCCGGCATGCTGGTGCTGTCGAGTTTGGCCGGCAGTGCAGTCGAGCTGCAGGATGCGGTGATCGTTAACCCCTACGACATTGAGGACATGGCTGATGGCATGGCGCAGGCGTTGGCGATGAACCTCGGCGAGCGGCGCGAGCGCCATCAGTCAATGCTCGAGGTGCTGCGCCGCGATGACATTACGGCCTGGCGGCGGCGCTTTGTCGACGATTTGCGCGCGGCGCAACAGCGTCGCGGCGACGCCGGGGACTGAGCCGCACTATGGTTCCGCTGCTGGTTGGCGACGTCGGTGGCACCGGTACACGGCTCGCCGTTGTCGGGCCGGACGGCCTGCTGAGTCCGGTAACCGAGTATCGTAACGACGATTTTGTGGCGTTTGCGGACCTGCTCGAGCGCCATTGTGCCGCGCTGCGGACGGCGGCGGGCGAGCTGCCGCCGCGCTGCGTCCTCGCTGTCGCCGGTCCGGTGCGTGAGAATGCGGTACAAATGACCAACCGGGGCTGGCGGCTGGATGGCGCCGGGCTGGCCGAACGATGCGGCCTGGAGCAGGTGCAGATCGTCAATGACTTTGCGGCGCTGGCCTGGGCCACGCTGCACTTCACCGCGGCTGATCTGGAATGGCTCGGTGCGGCGCGGCCGGACGGCGGCGCGAGCAAGGTGGTGCTCGGTCCGGGCACCGGACTCGGGGTTGCAGCACTCGTGCCGGCCGGCGCAGGCTGGACGGCGGTGACGGGCGAGGGTGGGCACGTCACGCTGGCCGCCAGCACTGACGAAGAAGCGCGGGTCATTGCGCACTTGCGTGAACATTACGGTCACTGCTCAGCCGAGCGCCTGCTCTCCGGCCCCGGTTTGTCGGATCTCGCGCATGCACTCGGCTACGGTCGGCATGCGCCCGAGGTGGTCGGGCAGTGGATTGCCGGTGAGACGCCGAGCGGCCGGCACACGGCCCGGGTCTTCGCCGAATTGCTGGCTACCGTCGCGAGCGACCTGGCGCTGACCTTCGATGCGCGGGGCGGCGTATACCTGGGCGGTGGCATCCTGCCGCGGCTCGGGGCCGCCTTTCCGGTGGCCGCCTTTACCGCCCGCTTCGCCAGCAAAGGCCGCTATTCAGCCTTCCTCGCAGCGCTGCCCGTGGCCCGCATCGTCAGGCCCTATCCTGCCTTCGCAGGGTTGCCACACTTGCCGCCCCACTGAGTGGCGTCAGTGGTGCCAGCGGATGTACCCAGCCTTTGGGCTCGCTGCGATGCTCGGGGCACGGTATCACCGTAATGTGCGCATCGTGCATTGCACGGAGTGCTGCTACATCAATTTCGCCATAGCGCTGGCCGTACTCGAGGGTCATCTTGCGGACCTGCACGAGCGTGCGATCGGTTTCCACCAGCAGCTCCTCCTGCGTGGCCGCCGGGAGCAACGGCCGCGTGTTTTTGAGGATCACGTAGTCTTCGTCCATCACGGTATCGCGGGTCATGGTGACGATCATGTTGTGTTCATCGCTCGTGGCGCCGCGCACCGCGGTACCGTCGGGCCCGGTGGTTTCGCCCTTGGGCATCAGGATCAGCATGTGGATACGGGAATGGCCGGCATCGATCGGCGTTACGTAGGCCGTGACAATCTGCGGCGGGTATCCCGGCTGATAGTTCGTGTTGCGTGACACGCAGCTGATGACGTCGTATTCCATCATCAGGCCGGCATGGTCGGAGTAGTTGCCGTCGGCATCGTGGGACGCATGCCACGCTTTGACGTAGCGCTCGGTCAGTTCGTGATCGATGATCGTGACGCCCTTCGGCAGCCACTTGGCAAATTCGTGGATGTAATGCACGTGACAGGGGTCATTGTAGTTTTCGCACAGCCGCATGTAGTTGACGGCTTTGGTGCGGGTCAGGGTTGCGCGGTGCCACTCGCCGCTGTCCCATTCCGGCATGATGTCCGGCACGGCGGGCCGTTCGCCGGCGTCCAAATCGCCGAGGAAGACAAACAGCAGGCCGTATTTTTCGGTGACCGGGTAAGCCGGCACGCGCGCCCGACGGGGGGGCGCGGTGGGCGTTTTGATGCCGGCCGGGATGTGTGTGCACTGACCGGCGGCGCTAAACTCCCAGCCGTGTTGCGGGCACTTCACCCCGCCGTTGTGACAGGAACCCTGCGACAGTAACGCCCCGCGATGACAGCAGTAGTCGCTCAGGCAGTGCGCGGTGCCGGCAGCATCGCGAAACAGTACGAAATCGTGCGCCAGCATGCGGACCTGCACCGGCTCTGTCCCGAGTTCAGAAGCGGCGCACGCCGCGTACCAGTTGTTAATCAGCACGGTCTTGCCCTGCGTCTGCGTGATGACCCGAGGTTAACACTGACGCTGCGGCGCGCACAGCCGCGCGGGCCGTCGGGTTTGCAGGGCGCCGCTGTTGCCGAGACACCTGCCGGCGCTGCTTCCGCTCGGGACAGCCGGGGTGGCGCCCGGAAAGACGCTGCCGGTCAGGGCGGTCTCGACTACAATGACTGGCTCTGACCGGGAGCAGGCTGTACCCCTATGGCAATTTTTAGAAACAAAGCGTTCTTGCTGACCTTCCTGATTGTGGCCGGTATCGCTTTCGAGTTTTGGACGGGCTCCCGCTACCCGGCTTTGGACCAGAAGGCGATGATGGCCGGCACGGCAGGTCTTGAGCCGCTCGGCTTCGACACCGTCATGGTGATTGAGGCCGCCGACCCGACCTACATGAAGGTGCTGAAAGGCACGGTGAACTGGGGCAAGACCAACCAGCGCGGCATGACCTTCGGCATTCTGTTCGCCGCCGCGTTGCTGACCATGATCTCGCTGTTCAAGCGCAAGAGCTTCAGCGACAGCTGGTCGAACAGCGCTCTGGGTGTGCTGATCGGGACACCCCTCGGTGTCTGCGTGAACTGCGCTGCCCCGATCGCCAAGGGCCTGCACTCCTCCGGGCTGCGCCTCGAAACCACGTTGGCTGCGATGATCAGTTCGCCCACGCTGAATGTCATCGTGCTGGCCATGGTGTTTTCGCTGTTCCCGCTCTATATGGCGGCGCTCAAAGTGGGCGCCACCCTGGTCTTCCTGCTGGTGCTCATTCCGCTGCTGTCCAAGTACTGGTTTCGCGAGGAAGTCTCATTGACCGCGCAGCGCGCCATGTCGGGCAGCGCCACCAGCGATCCGCGGTTTATGGCGCTCGACGCGCCGGTTCCGGACGATGCGGAAATCGCCACCTGGCCACGGGCGATTGTCTGGGTATTAAAAGCCTTTCCGCGCAACCTCTGGTTCATTATCAAGACCACCCTGCCGCTGATGGTGCTGGCCGGTTTCCTCGGTTCGCTCGCCGTCACGCTGTTGCCCCTCGAAACCCTGGGCGAACTGTTTCCGACGGGGTCGCCGGCAATGATTATTGCCGGCTTGTGCATCGCCGCGCTGGTCGGTGTGTTCATGCCGGTGCCGATCACCTTCGACGTGATCATTGTCTCGGTGCTGATGGCGGCCGGCATGCCGGTCATGTACGGGATGGTGCTGCTGTTTACGCTGGGCATCTACAGCGTTTACTCGTACATGATCGTGGCCACGACCGTGTCGAAGAAAGTGGCTACCGTGCTGTGGCTGGTGATCGCGGGCATGGGGGTAGCAACGGGGCTGGTGGCGCGCGAGTACGATCAGTACCTGACCGCAAAACAGAAGGACTTCCTGATGGCGCAGTGGGCGGGGCTGGGAGGCACCGTCGAATACGTCCCGGAGCGCGGCCCGGACGGCACGCCCGCAGCACGCCTGGTTCCGTCACTGGCAGCCGGTGCGCGAACGCTGCGTCCGCAACCCGCGCTGAGTCAGCCCGGCGTGGCGGTCGCCGCCGTCGACCTGGCGCCGCGTTCCCCTGCGGCTGGCGCCCTCTTTACCCGGGCTCCGGGCGCCGAGTTGGGCATCGACCAGCCGTACCAGTTTTCGATACTGCGCTGGACGCAGCCGTTCAGCGAGTTTGGGGGCGTAGCCAGCGGCGACGTGCATAACGACGGCTGGCCCGACCTCGTGGTCACGTCGCAGAGCGGCGCCTACCTCTACGCCAATCGCGGCGGACGGTTTGAGCAGCAGGAACTGGAATTGCCGGATCTGGCGGGGCAGTTCGTCAGCAACGCCGCGCTGGTGGATATCGACAACGATGGCTGGCTTGACCTGTTTTATTCGACCTATCGCGCCGGTACCTACCTGGTTTACAACCAGGGCGGTCGCTTTATGGAGGCCAACCGGGTGCGCCTGCCCAACCATCCGACCGCCTGGCTAAGTGCTGCGCTGGCTTTTGGCGACCTCAACGAAGACGGCCTGCTGGACATCGTGATCGGCAACTGGACGCTGGGTTCCGCCCTCAGTCGGCCGGCGCTGGGGCGCGACACTTCGCGCAACGTGGTGCTGCTGAACAGCGGCGATGGCTTCGAAGTCATGCCGCTCGACGGCCCGGACGGCGAGACCCTGACCGTGCTGCTGTCCGACTGGAATAACGATGGTCACCTGGACCTGATTGTCGGCAACGACTTTGCGGTGCCGGATATGTACTACCTGGGCGACGGTACCGGCGCGCTGCAGCTCGTTACCCGGGCTGATGGCATTATCCCGGTGACGGCCCTGCTCACCATGAGCGCAACGACCGCCGACATCGACAACGATCTGCGCCCCGATATTTATATTGGTAACGTCAGTGGCACAGACCATTCGACGATGGCGCGGATCCCGGATATCTGCGGCGACACGGCGGGCACGCCGCTGCAGCCGGCGTGTCAGCAAGTGCGAGCCGATCAGGCGCTGATGAATACCAGCCTGAGTCGCAACGACCCGCTCATGTGCACCGAGCTGTCGAGCGTCAGCTTTACCGAGCAGTGTGTGGGTATGCACCTCAATCTGAAGTCGTGGTGGCGGGCCGACCGGACCTCCTGCACGATGCTCAAGGGCAAATTCCCGGTCCTCAGCGATCTGTGCGAGGAGTATTTTCGGCTTCCGGAGCAGCCGCTGGCCGGGGAGTTTGATGAGTTGATCCCGCAGGGCGCGCGCCGTGCGAATGTGTTGTTATCACCCACCGATGGTGAAGCTTTCGTTAATCGCGCGCTCGACCTCAATCTGCGCGAGGCGGGCTGGGTCTGGAACGCGAAGTTTGCAGATATTGACCTCGACGAATGGCAGGATATCTACATCGTTAACGGCTACTTCAACGAAAACACTCAGCCGGCACGCGAGTCGAACCATTTCTTTCGCAATGACGGCGGTGCCGTATTCGTCGATGCCACTGCAGCGGCCGGCGCCGGACTGTTTGCGGAATCCACGTCCTACTCCTACATCGATTTCGATAACGACGGCGACCTCGATGTCATCGTGCGCGAGGTGTTGGGGCCTGTCTGGGTCTATCGGAACAACAGTCGCGATGGCAACGCGATTATTTTTGAGCTTGATGACGAGCAGGGAAACCGCAGCGGTATCGGCTCCAAAGTGATAATCAGTTATGCTGGCAAGCAGCAGATGCGGGAAGTGCAGGCGAGCGGCGGGTTTTCGTCTTTCGATGCGCCCCAGGCGCATTTCGGGCTGGGTCCGGCGCAGGAGGTTGATCGTGTTGAGGTGCAGTGGTCTACAGGCGAGACGACGAGCCTGACCGGTGAGTTCCGCGCCGGTAAACGCTACCGTCTCACTCGCTCGCTCGCCCGCGGTGAGGGCAGGGGTTAACTTCCGGCGCCTGCGGCGGGCGCGCCGCTGCGGTGGTTTGTTGCTGGCTGCTTGCCTGTCAGCGGCGGCTCAGGACAATCCACCGACCAGTTCCGCCGGGCCGCCCGCGCCTGCCGTTGAGGCCACGGTCGGGGATTCGGGGCAGCAAACAGAGCCGAATGACCCGTGCGACCAGTTTGACGGCCAGTTCGACTCCTGGCTCGACCGCGGTCAGGTAGGCCTCTATAGCACCGTTTGCGAAGCCGCCGCCTGGTTCGACGGTTTCTTTGGCGATGCCCGCTATGACACCGCCACCGGGGAAACCTACGGGCGCCTGTCGGCCGGCGGGTTTTCTGACCAGCGCAACGGCTTTAATTCGCGGCTGCGGTTTCGTACCCGGTTCGCGTTTCCGTCGCTGCGCAAGCGCGGCAATTTCTTTGTGGGCCGTGGTAATGATGATGAGGTGATCGAAAATCGCGGTGTTTCTGATCAGGAAGAAGATTTACCCTCGATTAGCAACGATCAGGACGATTCATTGTTTGCGGGCTTCGGCTTCAATCGCTACAGAGGCATTGAGCGCGGTCTCGACTTCCGCGTCGGGGCCAAGCTGCGGGCTCCGCCGGAGCCCTTCGTGCAGGCAGCTTATCGCTACGGGGTGCGCTTCTCCGACAGCAACCTGTTGCGCTTCCGGCCGCTGGCGTACTGGCGGCTTGAGGAAAAGTTCGGCGCCACGCTGAGCATTGATTCCGACAATTATATCGGCGAGAACCTGTTGCTGCGGTGGTCTAACTTTGGCAACGTTTCTGAGGATCCGAACATTGACGGAATGGCTTGGGGCTCCACGCTGAGCTTGTTTCAGGCGTTCTCAAATAGACGCGCGCTGACCTACAGCCTGCTATACCGCGGCGAAACCCTGGATCCGGTGCGGGTCAAGAACTATGGCTACGAACTGCGCTATCGGCAGCGCGTTTTGCGCGACTGGCTGTTCGTGGAGCTGGCCACCAGCATGACCTGGCCGCGCGACACGCTGCTGGAGCAGCGCCGCAGGAACGTGGGGGCCGGCCTGACTTTCGAGGTTTATTTTGGCCCGGCGCCAGCTTCGTGGGTGCGCTAGGCAGCAATTTCAGCGACACTATTTGCAGTGACTTCATCAACCGGCCAGCTCTGGCGATAAGGAGGTATTGCTGTGGCGGATGCTTACGACAACTATGAAGACAATTCTCCGCAGGCCGTGCTGCGAGTGGCGCTCTCGATCGCGCTTGCCGACGGCATGCTCGACCGCGACGAGCAGGACAAGCTGGTGCAGATCTACACCGAGATTCGTGAGGAGATGGGTGAGGAAGGTGTCGGCTTCAGCACCGAGGAAGATGTCGACGCGGTGACCGAGGATGTGGTCGCCCAGCTCGCTTACTCTGAAGAGCCGGAAGATCAGGCCGAGCTGTTCGAGGAATGGTCCGAGGCAATCAGCGACGCCGATCTGCAGGAAACCGCTATAGTGGCGGCACTGCGCGTTGCGGGGGCCGGTTTTGACTTTGCGGACGAAGAGTCGGCGGCCCTCAAGGTTTACGTGGAGTGCTGGGCGCTCGAGCTGGACGACATACTCGCGCCGTTTTTGCGCGACTAGCCGCGGGTCACCGGTGCCGACGCTGGCCGGTATGACCCCGGGGAGTGCAGGATGCAAATAGCAGTAACCGCGGCCACCGGCCGCCTGGGTGAGGCGACGCTGCGCGCCTTGAGCGGCCAGGTGGCGCCGGATCAGCTGATCGCTGTTGCCCGCGAGCCGGAGCGTGTGGGGCTGCCGGGCATTGCAGCGCGCCACGGTGACTACGCGTCGCCGGACAGTTTAGTGGCCGCCTTCGCCGGGATTGATACGGTCGTTTTTATCTCGGCTCCGGTTGCCGGCGGCAGTGACCGCATGCAGCTCCACCGCAATGTCATTGAGGCCGCCCGGCAGGCGGGTGTCCGCAAGGTCATCTACACCAGCGTGATCGGCAACGAGCGGGCGGAGCAGACATTGTTCGCGCCGTTCCAGGCCATTAACAGGGACACGGAAGCGCTGCTGCAATATTCCGGGCTCGACTGGGTGATCGCCCGCAACGGTCTGTATCTCGACCTCGATATTCTGCATATACGCAAGGCGGATACTCATGGCGGCGTCTACCGCAACAATGGTGGCACCGGGCGGTGCGGCTACATCAGTATCGCAGAGCTCGGCGCCGCGCTGGCTGCCCTCGCGACCTCCGATGCCTGCAACGGTACGGTCGTGAACCTGATTGGTGATCTGCATACGCAGGCCGAACTGGTGGAGTTCGTGAACGCAGCTTACGGACTGAACGTGAGCTATGAGCCCATCACGCTGGAACAGAATGTGGCGCGGTTTATGGCGGACGAGCGTATCGCGGCCCGCGGCGAGGCCGTCGCCCGCATGCTGTCGGGGTGCTTCGAGTGTATCGACCGCGGCGGCTTCGAAGTAAACAGCGATTTTGAGCGCGCGGTTGGTCGTCCCCCGCTGAGCATCCCCGAGCAGCTTGCGACCTTGCGGTAGCGGCGTCCTGTTCCGCGTTGCGGCGCTTGCATCTGCTATCATCCGCGCATGACAGAATCAATGAACGATCGCAGTCTGGCTTTGTACTGCGATTTTGAAAATATCGCGCTGGGCGTGCGTGATGCCAAATACGCCCAATTCGACATTAACACCGTGCTCGAACGCCTCCTGGTCAAAGGCTCTATCGTGGTTAAGAAGGCCTACTGCGACTGGAGCCGCTACGCGACGTTCAAACCCGCGATGCACGAAGCGGCCTTCGAGCTCATTGATATCCCACATTTGCGGCAATCGGGCAAAAACTCTGCTGATATCCGGATGGTCGTCGACGCGCTGGATCTTTGTTACACCAAAGAGCATGTTGACACCTTCATCATCATCAGCGGCGATTCTGATTTTTCGCCACTGGTGAGCAAGCTCCGGGAGAATGCGAAGACTGTCATCGGTGTCGGCGTCAAGAATTCCACGTCTGACTTGCTCATCCGTAACTGCGACGAGTTCATCTATTATGACGACCTCGTGCGTAAGCCTGCCGCCCGCAAAAAGGCTCGCAAACGGGTCAAGAAAAAGGCGAAAACTGAGGGCAGCAAACCCGACAAGGCCCAGGAAGGCATCGACATCGTTCTGCGGACTGCGGAGGCCCTGCATGCCGAGCGCGGGAGTGGCGAGAAGTTGTGGGGCTCGATGGTCAAGCAGGCGCTGAAACGTCGCCAACCCGGCTTCAGTGAGAGCTATTATGGCTTTGCCTCGTTCAGCACGTTGCTGGAGGAGGCCCGCGACCGCGGTGCACTGGAACTCGAACTCGATGAGAAGTCCGGCGGGTACATCATTAGCGGCATCGACTAGCCCGGTGGGCGCGCCGCCGCCTGTGGCGCTGTCCGGCGCGCGGTTGTGCGGCGTCGCGCTAACCGCCGGATATCAGCAGCAGCGGTCGCCATTCGGTGTGGTGTGGACGTGTCGCTGATTCAGCCCCTGGCTGACGGGCCGCTCGATATCGTCGGCGATATCCACGGCGAAATCGGCGCACTCACGGCCTTGCTCGGGCATCTGGGCTATACCGCAGACGGGCGCCATCCGGCCGGGCGGACGCTGGTGTTTGTCGGCGACCTGGTCGATCGCGGTCCGGACAGCCCGGCCGTGCTGGAGCAGGTCAGCGAGCTGGTACGGTCTGGCCGGGCCCAGTGCATTCTGGGAAACCACGAACTCAGCTTGCTGCGCGAAGACGCCAAGCCGGGTAACACCTGGTGGACCGCTCCCGACAAGCCGACCGCGCACCCGATGGCGCGTATCGCGGCCGCGCGGAAAGCGCCTGCGCGGGCGTTTCTCGCCGGCCTGCCGCTGGTGCTGGAGCGCCCGGACCTGCGGATCGTCCATGCCTGCTGGCATGCGCCGGCGATCGCCGCGCTGCGCGAGCACGAAACCAGTGTTGCCGATGCCGGTGAGCTCTACGACTATTTTGTGCAGCGCACGCGCCAGGAAATGCTCGACAACAAATTCCTGTCCTTTGTGCGCCGCGAATGGCGGGTACATGCCCCGCGGCTGGAGGACCGTGACTGGACGCCGGTCTTCATGCCCGGACTGGCCGAGCTGAATACCCGCACCCAGATGGACAATCCGGTGGCGGTGCTGACTTCGGGCATCGAGCAGCCGACGGCCGAGCCCTTCTGGGCCGGCGGCAAGTGGCGCATGGTTGAGCGCGTCCGGTGGTGGGAGCGCTATGCTGAGCCAATTCCGGTTGTCGTCGGCCATTACTGGCGGCGCTTCAGCGCGGCGTCGATTGTGCTGAACGACAAGTACGGGCCCGACCTGCTGGAAGGCATTGAGCCGCACGACTGGATGGGTCGGCGGCGCAACGTCTATTGCGTCGATTTCAGCGTGGGCGCGCGGGCGGAACAGCGCGCGAGTGGTGCTGACTTGCTGGCCTGCAGACTGGCCGCGTTGCGTGTGCCCGAGTGGTGCGTCATGCACGATGACGGTCTTAGCGTCGAGGTGGGCCCGCCGGGGCTGGCCGGCTAGCGGCCGCGCTCGCCGGATTGGATTATGGCGGGTCTGTCGAGACTGGGCGGGCGCGTCTGCTACTATTAGCGCACCGCACGCCCGCGCCGTGCCTGGCAGCAGCGCAGGTTGCACGGGGCCGTTATCCCGGCCCACCCAACTCGTCAGTCAATTATCAGGAGTCAGCCGTCAGTCATGTCTACCCTCGAACAGCAGTTTGAAAAAGTCCGTACCCGGAAAGGCTTTATTGCGGCCCTCGACCAGAGCGGCGGGAGCACGCCCAAAGCACTGCGTCTCTATGGGGTTGCCGAAGACAGCTACCAGGGCGAGGAAGAGATGTTTGCGGCAGTGCATGCGATGCGCACGCGCATCGTGACGAGTCCCGCGTTTACCGGCGACCGCATTCTCGGGGCCATCCTGTTCGAGAACACGCTCGATCGGGAGATCGAGGGCCGGAGTTCGGCGAGCTACCTTTGGGATGTCAAGCAGGTGGTGCCGTTCCTGAAGGTGGACAAGGGGCTGGCTGATGAGGCCGACGGGGTGCAGCTGATGAAGCCCATGCCCGACCTCGATGCCCTGCTGGACAAAGCGCTACTGCAGCCGGTGTTCGGTACCAAGATGCGCTCGGTCATCAAGTCGGCCAACGCGGCTGGTATTGCGGCAGTGGTCGAGCAGCAGTTTGCGATTGGCAAGCAGATCCTTGCCAAAGGCCTGACGCCCATTATTGAGCCGGAGGTCGATATCAACGCGCCCGACAAAGCCGAGTGCGAAGCCCTGCTGCGCACGGAGCTGTTACGTCAGCTCGATGCCATGGGCGACAGCAGGCCCGTCATGTTCAAGCTGACGTTGCCCGAGGAGGCCAATTTTTATGCCGAATGCCTGGCGCACCCACATTTGTTGCGGATGGTCGCGCTGTCGGGCGGCTATTCACGCGAAGAGGCCAATCGGCGGCTGGCAGCCAACAACGGCATGATCGCGAGCTTCTCAAGGGCATTAACCGAGGGTTTGTCGGCGCAGCTGTCTGACGCTGAGTTTAACGCCACGCTGGACGCCACTATCCAGGCTATCTACGACGCATCGGCGACCTGAGCCATGCGCGCCGAGCTGCGTTCCCGCGGACTTGCAATCATCCTGCTCGCAGCCGGCAGCCAGCTGCTGCATGGCTGCGGCGACGGTGCGGACCCCGCAGTCTCCGCGCCGGCGAGCGCGCCGCAGCTCGTGCAGCCGGACGGCAGCTACCCGACGGTGCCGCTGGAGAAAGACACGGTTGTCGTCAAGGTTATTCAGAACGGCGTGGTCAACCTGCAGGAGGCGCCGAGCGTTGCGGCCGGCCTGCAAACCAACCTGGAGAAAATGGTCAACCTGGCGGCGCAGGCCTGCGAGGTCGGGCCGAAGCCCGATTTCATCCTGTTCAATGAATTTCCGCTGACCGGTTATTCCTTCGGCACCCGTGACGAAAAGCTCGAGTTTACGATCGAGATCCCCGGCCCGGAGACTGACCAGCTGGGCGTGCTGGCGATGCAGTGCGATGCGTATATTATTTTTGGCAGCTACGCGCGCGACGCGGATTGGCCGGGGCACATACTCAGCATCAACACCGTAATTGGGCGCAACGGTGCCGTCGCGCAAAAGTTCTGGAAGACCCGCAACATTAAACGTCTGACCCCGGACGGCGAGATTCCGACGACCACCGTGGAGAATGTGCGGGATCGCTACCGGGAGATGTACGGCATCGAAGCCGAGTTTCCGGTGCTGGTGACGGAATTCGGCAATATCGCTGTGAGTACCGTGCAGCTCGATCCCTTTGTGTTTGCCGCGTTTGCGATGCGCGGCACCGAGATTATGTTTCGCACCGCGACCTTGTTCTCGCGTGAGGATGTGCTGGCCACTGCGCGCTTTCACAATTTCTATTCGGCCATGTCGAATATTATCTTTCCGCCCGACAGCGAAGCTGCACCGCTGGGCGGCGGCTCCCTGATCGTGGCGCCCGATGGCCGGGTCCTGGCTGAAGCGCCCGGCAACGATGAAATGATCATTACGGCCGAAATACCCATCGCGGAGTTGCGCCGCGACCGCCGCATACCGCGTTATCCGCTGGAGGTGGTGGCGCCCGTATTTGAGCAGTACCGCGACGAAATCCCGCTCAACCACCTTGATTTGCCCGCCGATGAACTGCCCGCCACGCGGGCGGAAATGGGGGCACTTCTAGACCGCGTCAGTCGCTGGTTAGAGTAAATCCACTGGCCCAAACCGGGCGAACAATCAGGGGTGCCCTTGGTTGACCGCAGATTGGTGCTGTACCGCATTGGTGCGAGTGCGGCGGGACAGCCGATTTAAGATAGCAGACCAGTGAATACGGGAGCGTAGAGCGCTATGTCAGAATCCACGGAACCGCAAGCGGCCGGCAGAGACGCGGAGGGCTGGCGTCTGGGGCCCAAACGCCTCAATTTGCGCCTGACTAACGGCGTCACTGGCCTCAACATGGGGACGCTGCTGTTCGGCTCATTCTTTGGCATCGCCATGATGGGCTTCATCAATGCCTCGCAGCCCTATCTGTTTGAAGAAGTTCTGAAAATTCCGGAAAAGGAGCAGGGTCCGCTGGCCGGCAACCTGACTTTCCTGTCAGAGATTGTGGTGATCTGTTCCATCGGCCTGATCGGCGCGATGTCCGACAAAATCGGCCGCAAGCCTGTCTGGTCCTTCGGTTTCTTCATGATGGCGCTGGGTTATTTTCTGTATCCGTTCGCCACGGACTCCACTCAGCTGACGATTTTCCGCATGCTGTTTGCCGTGGGTCTCGCCGCAAACACGGCCATGTTGCCGGCGGTTGCTAACGACTACTGCACGGATGCTTCGCGCGGCAAGATCATCGCCGTGTGTTTCATGCTGAACGGTCTCGGGTTTATCCTGTTGCTAACGCCGTTGCGGCTGCTGCTGGGCGTGTTCACCGAGGTAACCGGTGGCGACCCGGTGCAGACGGCTCGCCTGTGGATCTGGTCTGCGGCAGGCGTCTGTCTGTTCGTATCAACAGTGCTTCTGCTGGGCCTCAAGTCGGGCGCCCCTGCGCAGCTTGAGAAGCGCGAGCCCTTGCTGGCAACCCTGAAAATAGGTATCCGCGCCGGCAAGCGCCTGCGCGTGGCTTTAGCTTATTTCTCCGCAGTAGTAGCCCGTGGCGATCTGGCCGTGCTCAGCACGTTCTTCGTGTTGTGGCTCACGCAGGAAGGCATGGCCGCCGGCATGAGCGTCACCGAGGCCAGTTCGCTGGCGCTGAAGTTTTACATTCTTATTCAGGTATTCGCCTTGTGCTGGCTGCCCTTTTTTGGCTGGATCATCGATCGTATCGATCGGGTAGCGGGCCTTGCGCTGGCCATGCTGCTGGCGGGCGGTGGCTATGCGTCGCTGTTCTTCCTCGACAGTCCACTGGGTATCGGCATGTATTTCTCCGCGGTGCTGGTCGGTATGGGCGAAATGTCTGCCAATCTGTCGACGCTGACGCTCATTGGTTCGGTCGCGCCCGAGAAAGGTCGGGGTGCGGTGATCGGCCTGTTCAGCCTGTGCGGCGCCATCGGTATCCTGATTATTGCCAAGGGCGGCGGCTACCTGTCGGGCATCTACGGGCCCATTGCGCCGTTTATGCTGGTGGCTTGCGCGAACATGGTGGTGCTGGTGCTGGCGCTGGCGGTCCTGGCGTACACGCGTAAGGAAAATGCGGAGCAACTGGCGACCGCGACCGCCAGTTCGGCCTGAGCAGCAGGTAACCGCGGGACGTCGCTGCAGCCGGTGAAGGGGTGGCGTGAGGTAGTAACTGCGCGCCATGCTCTTTAGAATAAGCTCTCGAGCAAATCAGGGCTTACAGCGCAATGGCAGAACCCACTGAACCCCGGCCAGCGGTCCGCGATACAGAAGGCTGGCGCCTCGGCCCGAAGCGGCTCAACCTGCGGCTAGGCCACGGCATTACGGGCCTCAACATGGGGACGCTGCTGTTCGGCTCGTTTTTCGGTATCGCGATGATGGGCTTCATCAACGCTTCGCAGCCGTTTTTATTCACCGAAGTGCTCAATATCCCTGAGCAAGAGCAGGGCCCGTTGGCCGGCAACCTGACGTTCCTGTCCGAGATTGTGGTGATCTGCTCCATCGGCCTGATTGGTGCGATGTCCGACAAAATTGGCCGCAAGCCGCTTTGGGCTTTCGGCTTTTTCATGATGGCGCTCGGCTATTTCCTCTACCCGCTGGCCACCACGAGCGGCCAGCTGATGATTTTCCGCATGCTGTTTGCGTTCGGTCTTGCGGCCAACACCGCCATGCTGCCCGCCGTTGCAAATGATTACTGCACCGACGCATCGCGCGGCAAGATTATTTCGGTGTGCTTCATGCTGAACGGGCTCGGCTTTATTTTGCTGCTCACGCCGTTGCGCCTGCTGCTCGGCGTATTCACAGAAGTCACGGGCGGCGATCCGGTGCAGACAGCGCGGTTGTGGATATGGTCCGCGGCGGGCGTGTGCCTGTTTGTCTCCACGGTGCTGTTATTTGGTCTGAAATCGGGCGCGCCCGCGCAGCTGGAGAAGCGCGAGCCCATGCTGGCCACCCTCAAGATAGGCGTGCGCGCCGCGAAACGCATCCGCGTCGCGCTTGCTTACTTCGCCGCCATCGTCGCGCGGGGCGACATGGCCGTACTTAGCACGTTCTTTGTGCTCTGGCTTACCCAGGAAGGCACAGCTGCCGGCATGACGACTACGGATGCCAGCTCACTCGCGCTGAAGTTTTATATCCTGATCCAAGTGTTTGCATTGTGCTGGCTGCCCTTCATGGGGCTGATCATTGATCGCATCGATCGGGTGGCTGGGCTGGCGCTGGCGATGCTGCTGGCCGGCGGCGGCTATTTCTCGCTGTTCTTTCTCGACAGCCCGCTCGGCACCGGCATGTATTTCGCCGCCGTGCTGGTTGGCATGGGCGAAATGTCCGCCAACCTGGCCTCCCTGACACTGATCGGCTCGGTTGCTCCCGAGAAAGGGCGCGGCGCCGTCATCGGCCTGTTCAGCCTGTGCGGAGCCATCGGTATTTTGGCGATCGCGAAAACCGGCGGCTGGTTGTCGGGTATGTACGGCCCGATCGCGCCGTTTATGCTGGTTGCCTGCGCCAATATGGTGGTGCTGGTGCTGGCTCTCGCGGTGTTTGCCTACACGCGCAAACAGTCGGCCGCTGAGCCGACGGCTGCTGCCGCCAGTTCAGCCTGACGTACTGCGTGACTGCCCGTCGTCGTGGCGGGCGTGGCGCGGCTACTGCATCCTCTCGAGTGCGGCCAGCGTTGCTGCAGTGGCCAGTTCCAGCTGAGCTTCGTTGCTGATTTTAGGCGTCCACTCTTCGTTGTAGCCGCCGCCATCAAAGGCGCCAAAGTACATGTGGATCCCGCCGGGGACGGGTACCCACTTATTGTCCGGCGGGAACGTGGCGCGCATTTTCTTGAATTTTTCCGGCGGCTCGCCGTCCAGCGTCGCACGATGGATATGCACGGCGGGCATGTTCTGGTCGGCCAGCGAATTCGACTCCGGCGGGTACGAGTCCCAGAAAATCACGCCCGCAAGTTCGCCCGGATGCTCGGACGCATAGACGCCAACCATTGAGCCACCCAGTGAATGGCCGACCATCACCCACTCATCAATCTCCGGGTAGGCGGCGCGTACCTTGTCGGCGCGGCCCGGTGCCAGCAGTGACAGGTTGAGCGGCATCTTGACGCCCACGACGAGCCAGCCGGCTGCCGCCATGGGTCGCATCAGCGGGGCGTACCCGCGCACGTCGCAGTAGGCGCCCGGGTAGACGATCACGCCGCGGGTCGGCGTGGTGCTCGCGGGCCGCATAACCACCCAGTCACCATCCTGGACCGTTACCTGGCTGTCCGATTCCATCGCCGCAAGCGCGGCAGCGGCCGGGGCGGCATAACCCTGCTGCGCCGAGTAGTAGAGGTAACCGTAAGTACCGGCACCGGCCAGCACAATGAGAGTAACAATGACTTTGAGGGCTGTTTTCACGGCAGGCCTTTTACGTTGGTGGCGGAATTAAAAGCTTAGCGGAATCGCTGCACCGGCGCTCGTTTCAGCTGGTCTTCGCGGGCATCAGCGGCACGCTGTCGAGCACCCAGTTTTTCGAGGTGCGGCGCGCGGGCGAGGGGATCGCGTACGCCACATCACCCGCGGTATCCCGCAGGCGCTTCTGATCGATGCGCCAGCCGTTGTTCTGCCAGTCCTGCAGGTGCGAGCGGTAGACGCCGATGCATTCGTCGCCGGTGATCAGTATCTCCTTGGTCGACGATTCCGGCGTGCGTCGCGGGTACAGTTCCTGCACCACCACGATGTCCTCATCGGCGATGTCGAGGTTGATCTTGTTCAGCTTGGCGTCGTCGCTTTCGCTCAGCATGCAGTTGCGCATGTTGATAAAAAAGATCCGCGTGTGCTCGCCGTCCACCGGCTGCTCAAAGAAATACTGCACAAAGACGTTGTCTTTAGACAGGCTGATGCGCGTGACCAGGGTATTCGGACCGTAGTGATACGAAAACGCACCGAAATGCTCGGGGTTGTCATCTTCCCGCAGGTCTTCAAGCTGGGTCGTACCCTTTTTGGGCGGATCCATGCGCACCGATACTTTGGCGCCCCAGTGGTCCTCCTCGATCCAGACTTTGTCCGGGTTAAATTTCAGGTTGCCCTGCAGGGCATGCACGAACTCGTTATGCACCGGGTCGAGGCCGTTTTCCATTGAGCGTTCAAAGTAGGCGTTGAGCTCAATGATGTTGATCTCGCTGGCGCGCCAGCCCGGCTGATCCCATTCCGGCATGTCCCACAGCGGTATGCGCTCGTCTTCAGGCTGGTCGCCGAGGAAGGCAAAGACGATGCCATAGCGCTCCTCGACCGGGTAGCTGTCCACTTTCGCGCGCGCCGGGATTTTGCCGGCATCGCCCAGCACCGGAATGTGGCGGCAGGCACCACTGCCGTCAAATTGCCAGCCGTGGTAAGGGCAGACCACGCGGTCTTTCCAGACTTTGCCCTTGCTGAGGGAGCCACCCCGGTGGACGCAGGTGTCGGACAGTACATGGGCGTGCCCGTCGGCATCGCGAAAGGCCACAAAACGCAGATGCATAATTTGGGCCCGCACCGGAGCCTCATGGGCGAGTTCCGCGGAGGTGCAGACCGGGTACCAAAAATTAATGTACATAAATTATCAGGCCTCTTTCATCGCCATCTATGACGATATGTTGCATCAAATTGGAGTTAAATCGGCTTAAAAAACGAAATAAATCAAGCTAACTAGTTTAATGTAGTTCGTTTTTTAAGCCGACATAAATGATATACATACTCTTGCTCGCCCAGCATGACAGCCATGACGATACCTGCATCACTCACTAAAGCCATCGTTTTGCCCGAACTCGGGGAGCGTATCATGCAACAGCGGATCGCCCGAAATCTCGCCCACCGTGGAAGGGCGGCCGTGGCGGTGCCGCACCGCGCGGGCTCCGTTGCTCCCGGCGCTGACCCGGCTCGCATACAGGAGATTTTGCGCCTCGGGCTGTAGCCGGCCGAAGGGCGCTTGCCCCATGTACACCTACCTCTATCCGCATCCGGCTGTAACGACCGACGCCGTTGTGTTTACGATCCGCGACGACGCGCTGCAGGTACTGCTGATCGAACGCGGCTGCGAGCCGAGCAAGGGCATGCTGGCGTTCCCCGGTGGTTTTGTTGATATTGACGAGCACATTGATGATTGTGTGCGGCGCGAGCTGGCCGAGGAGACCGGACTGAGCGGCATCGAGTTGCAGCAGTTCCATACCTTTGGCGCGCCGGGCCGTGATCCGCGGGAGCGGATTATCACGGTCGCTTATATGGCGTTGGTTCCGAGTGCCGGTATCGAGCTCAGGCCCGGCGACGATGCCGCCCGGGTTGACTGGTACCCGGCACACAGCCTGCCGCCGCTGGCCGCGGACCACACCGACATGGCGGAGCGTGCGCTTGCCCACCTGGCCGAGCGCCTGGAGATGTCGGATATCGCGCTCAATTTGGTGCCCGAGGAATTCCGCCTCGAGGAACTGCAGCGCGTGTACGAGATCATTCTCGGCGACACGCTGCAGCCCGACGCATTCCGCGACTGGGTGCTGAGCAAAGGCTGGATCGAGAAAAAAGCCGATTAGCCCGGCAGTTTCACTAGACTGCGCGCTTGCGGCGCTCCAGTGCTTGTTTGCCGCCCGGTTCCAGCGGTATCGGGTCGAGGACCCAGTTGCCGGATTCGCGGCGTCCCGGTGACGGGATCGCAAAGGCGGTGCCGAGGCGTTCATCCTGCAGGCGTTTGCTGTCGATGCGCCAGCCGCGCGAATCCCAGTCCGCCAGGAATTCCCGGTAGCGCAGCAGCACGCTGTCACCCGGCACCAGGATTTCCTTGGTGTTGTTCGGCGGGGTCTTCACCGGCTGCAG
>JAZBOT010000139.1:0-12881 GCA_036351295.1 Gammaproteobacteria bacterium
AGGACTCCGCCAGTGGCTGGCGGCCGACTTGCCGGCACTGACCCGGCCGCGCTGGGTGGTCTTGAGCGGTGAACCGCTGCCGGCACCCGATTTGGAGCAGTGGTTCGCACGCCAGGCCGACACGCCGACGCGTTTGCTCAACACCTACGCCCTGACGGAGACCGCCGGTTGCGTCGCCAGCGTCGAACTGCGCAGTGCTGCCGATCCTGCGGACTGCCTCGGCGAGCCCGTCGCGGCCGCGGAATTTCTGGTGATGGATGCGGCGGGCCGGCAGCCGGTTGCTGCGGGTGCTGCGGGTGAGCTGTGGGTTGCCGGGCCGATGCTCGCCGCCGGGTACCACGCAGCGCCCGAGCTGACAGCGGCCCGTTTTATTACCTATGACTCCGGCGACGGCGTAGCCCGCCGCTTCTACCGCACGGGCGATCGGGTGCGACCCGACGCCGCAGGTCGCCTGCGCTACGTCGGCCGCGACGATGACCAGGTGAAGCTACGCGGCCATCGGGTTGAACTGGCTGAGGTCGAGCGGGCGCTGCTGGAGCACCCCGCTGTGGGTGCCGCCGTGGTGGTTGCTGACCCGGCTGCCGAGCGCGCCGCGCTGAGCGCCTTCGTGGTACCGGCAGAGACGGCGGACGCGGGCGTGCAGTTCTGGCCGTCGCTGGGCGAATACCAGGTCTACGACGCATTGCTGTATGACCTGATGTCTGCTGACGCGACGCGCGTGGCGAGCTACGAGCGGGCGTTCGCCCGGCATGTCGCCGGCAAGGTGGTGCTCGATATTGGCACCGGCAAAGACGCGCTGCTGGCGCGGCTGTGCGTGGCCGCAGGGGCGCGCCACGTGTATGCCGTGGAAGTGCTTGAAGATGCCGCGCGTGCTGCCCGGGAGCTGGTCACGCAACTCGGTCTCGAGCAGCGTATCACGGTGCTCAGCGGGGCCATGGATGCTGTGCAGCTGGAGCAGCCGGTTGAGGTCTGCACGCAGGGTATCGTGGGCAACATCGGCAGCTCCGATGGCATCGTGCCCATCTGGAACGCCGCCCGACGCTGGTTTGCGCCGGCGTGCGTGCCGGTGCCGGAGCGCTGTGTCACCTGGATCGCGCCGGCCGAGTTACCGGCGTCGACGCAGGCCGGACCGCGGTTTGGTGCGCTGGCGGCCGATTACCTCCGGCGCGTGTTTACCCGCGAGGGGCGCGAGTTTGACGTGCGCCTGTGCGTCCGCAACTTTCCCCGGGAGGCCCTCATTGCGGCGCCCGCCGCATTCGAGCAGCTGGATTTTCGCGCCGAACTCAGCGCCGATTATGCGGGCACTGCCGAGTTTGCGGTCACCCGCGATGCGCGCATGGACGGGCTTGTGCTGTGGACCCGCCTGCACAATGGTGCTGATCCGCCGGTTGATTTCCTCGAGCATCAGCAGGCGTGGTTGCCGGTGTGGTTTCCGCTGGAAGCGTCCCTCCAGGTCCGCCAGGGCGACATTGTGCGGGCGGAGTGGAGCTGCAGCACCCCCGCCGGCCAGCTGTTCCCCGACTACGCCGTCACGGTGACGCACGGGCCCGCGGACGGGCTGCAGTTCGAGTCGCGCTATGTCTCGCGGCACCACGAAACTGAGGTCGGACAAACGGCGCTGCATCGTGAGCTGCTGGCCTCGCTGGAGGATGCGCAGGCTGCCCCTGACAGCGCGACGCTGCGTAACTGGCTGCAGCAACGCGTACCCGGCTACATGGTGCCTGCCTCAATCCGCTTGCTGAGTCAGCTGCCGCTGACGGCCAACCGCAAAGTGGATCGGCAGGCACTGCGGCAGCTCGGGCAGCGGCCGGCTGAGCCGGACGCCGCCCCGACCTTTGCGTCGCCGCTGGAGGCGGCGATTGCGGAGCTGTGGGCGGCGGAACTGGGGCTGGCCAGCGTGGACCGCGAGCAGGACTTCTTTACGGCGGGCGGCGATTCGATTGCAGCCGTGCGGTTGACCACGGCCGTGCAGCGTTATCTCGACACCACCGTGTTCCTGACGACGCTGTACGAGGCACCGACACTGGCCGGTTACTGCGCAGCCCTCGAGGAGCGCCACGGTGAGGCGTTGCGGGCCGCAGCGGCGGCGACTGCAGCCGCCGACCGCGAGGGCTCTGAGGTGGCACCGGCGGCGGCCGATACCGCGCAACCGCTGTCCTTCGCGCAGCGCAGCCTGTGGTTTCTGCAGCAGCTGTACCCGGCCAACACGGCGGGCAGCGAACAGTTTGTGCTGCGCTTAGGTGGCGTCGATCTGCCGCGCGCGCAGTCGGCCTGGGCGCAACTGATCGCGCGCCAGCCCATCCTGCGCGCGTATTTCGTGGCGGATGCGAGCGGCGAGCCGCAGCAGATGGTGGCTGCTCCGGCCGTGCTCGACCAGACTGAGCAGGACCTGCGTTATGCGGCACCCGCAGCCCTGCAGCGGCTGGCTGCGGCCGAGCTCGCGCGGCCCTTTGATCTCCGGCAAGCGCCCTTGCTGCGCGCTGTGTGGTGTCGGCTGGCGGCCAGTGACTGGGCGTTGCTGGTCACGGCACACCACATCATTGCGGACGGCCTGTGTGTGCCGCTCATCCGCGACGAACTGGTCGCGCTCTACGAGGGTGAGGCGCTGCCGGCGCCGCCGCGCTACCCCGATTTCGTGGCTGAGCAGCTGCGGCAGGTCCGCGGCCCGTGGCTAGCGGCCGAGCTGGACTGGTGGCGTGAGCGACTGGCGGGGGCGGCGCTCGAACCACCCGCGGTGACGGGCGCCGTGGATGGCGCGGTGGCGCCGGAGCGGCGGGTGGAATTTACCATCCCGGTTGCCGCCGCGGACGCGCTCCGTCGGCTGGCGGACGCCGCGGGCGTGTCGCTGTTCGTCGTGCTCGCTGCCCTGTGGCGCACTTGGGTGGTGCGCTGCCGGGGGACGGGCGACGTGCTGCTGGGTACGCCGGTGACGTTGCGGACTTCAGCGGCGACGGCCGAGATGCTGGGTTGCCTGGTCAACAATATAGCGCTGCGCCATCCCGTCGATACCACCGCCTCGTTTATCCAGTTGCTGCAGGGCGAGCATGCCGCGCTGCTGGCTGCACGGGAGCATGCGACGGTGCCGTTTGAGCAGGTGGTGGCGGCGCTGGATGCGCCGCGCGCGCTGGGCCGGCATCCCCTGTTCCAGGTGTTTTTGCAGTATGAGCGGGTGACTGCCCCCGCGGTTGCCGCCGACGGCGCCACCTTCGCCACCGACGTGCTGGCGGTTGATCGCGCCAGCTATTGGGATATGGAGCTGGCGGTAAGGGATCAGGGTGCGGGCACGGCACTGCGGGCCTTCCTCGGTTTCCGCAGCGATCTTTATCCCGCCGCGGAGCTCGAGAGCTGGCCTGCCGGTCTGGTGGCGCTGGTGGACGCGGTGGCGGCGGAGCCTGACCAGCCGGTGGGCGCACTGCCACTGCTGAGCGCAGCGCAGCGCGCCCAGCGGCGCGCCTGGAACCAGACGCGGTGGCCGGTGCCGGACAACTCGCTGGCCGGACTGGTCAGCGCGCAGGCGGCGGCCAGCCCGGCGGCCGTCGCCGTGCGCTGTGCGTCGACCGGCGACTGGACCTATGCGCAGCTGCAGGCGCGGGTAGAACAGTATGCGGCTGCCCTGCGGGACAACGGTGTAACCGCCGGCGGACAGGTCGGCATCGCGCTGCAGGTGGATGCAGAGGTCATCGCCCTGTTGCTGGCGGTGAATCGGCTGGGGGCGCTGTGGGTACCACTGGATCCCGACTACCCGGCTGAGCGGGTAGCCGCGATGGTGCGCGCCGCGCGACCCCAGCTGATTGTCGGCAGCGTCGGCGACGCAGTGTTTGATGTCGCCAGTATCCCGCTGCAACAGCTGCGCGCGGCAGCGGTCGCGGCGTCGAACGGTGTCCCGGCCCCGGTGGTCGGCGCGGACTGCTGCCTGCTGTTTACTTCCGGTTCCACCGGCACCCCGAAGGGGGTGAGCCTGGCGCAGCCGCTGGCATTAAGCCGTTGCCTGTGGCTGTGGTCAGAGCTTGGCTGCGACGCTGATACGGTGATTGCCCAGCGCACCAGCCTGAATTTTATTGATGCGCTCTGGGAGATTTTCGGTCCCCTGCTGAACGGCGGCAGCGTGGCGCTGGCCGAACCCGCGGTGCGCCGTGACGCCCAGGCGCTGGCGGCATGGATCAGCCGTGCCGGTGCTCAGCACCTGGTGACCGTGCCGGCGCTCCTGAGTGAACTGCTGGACCACTGGTCCGCCGATGCGCGCCCCGCCGCGCTGCGCTCGGTGATTTGCAGCGGTGAAGCGTTGTCCCGCGAGCTGGTTGAAAAATGGCGGCGTGTGTTACCGGGCTGCCAGCTCATTAACACCTACGGCACATCGGAGACCTGGGATATTACTGCGCAGCGGGTCGACGATCTGGCTGCGGCCGAGGGTGTGCCGGTCGGGCGTCCGGTTGCCAACACCCGGGTCGAGATTCTGGATGCCGGGCTGCGGCCGCTGCCGCTCGGTACGGTCGGTCAGGTCTATGCCGCCTGCCTGGTCGCGCCGCGCTATCTGGATGATGCCGGGCTGACGGCGCAGCGCGTGGTCCAGCGGCCCGATGCGCGTGGCGACTGGTACCGGACCGGCGACCTCGGCTATTGGGATGCCGCCGGGCGCCTGCGACTGGTCGGCCGTGCAGACCGCCAGCTGAAGTTACGCGGGGTGCGCATAGAGCCCGGCGAGATTGAGGCCGTGGCGGCCGGCTGCCCGGGCATCAAAGCCGCAGCGGTAACGCGCACGGCCGAGTCGGCAGCCGCCGGGCATCACGGCTGGCTGACGCTTTACCTGGAGCCGACAGCAAGCGGCAGCACCACGACGGCAGCCGTGCGCACCTGGCTGGCCGGGCGGCTGCCACCGGCGCTGGTGCCGGCAGACCTGATATTCGTACCCCGGTTGCTGCGCACGCCGAGCGGCAAGCTGGATGTCGGGGCCATGGCGGTGACACCGCGGCCCCGGCGCAGCGAGCGCGAGGCAACGCCGACGGAGGCGCGCTTGCTGCCCCTCTGGCGGGCGGCGCTGGAACGTGACGACGTGGGGCTCGACGACGACTTTTTTGCGCTGCGCGGCAATTCGCTGCTGGCCACCCGGTTGATCGCGCGCATCTGCGACGAGTTCGCTGTGGAACTGCCGCTGGCGGCGCTGTTCGCGACGCCGACGATCGCCGGTTTGGCGCAAACGCTGGAGCTGCTGATCTGGTCGCTGGCAGAGGCGGGCAGCGACGGCATGGCGAACGAGGATCGCGAGGTTGTGCGCTTGTGAGCCAGATGTCGTTACTGGATCGACTGCGTGCTGCCGGGATCCGCGTGCGCGCGGTCGACGGCGAACTGGAGGTGGATGCGCCCCGCGGCGCGCTCACCCCGGAATTGCGTGCCGAGCTCACGGCCCAGAAGTCGAACCTGTTACGCCTGTTGTCGTGGTCGCGCCGGGCGGCCGGAGCCGCGACGTCGCCACTGGCGCCGGCGCCGCGTTCGGGCCCGCTGCCATTGTCCTGGGCGCAGCAACGGCTGTGGTTTCTGGATCAGCTTGAGCCCGGCAGTTCCGCCTACAACATTTCCTGGACTGTCCGCCTGCGCGGCCAACTCAATACGGCGGCGCTGGAGCGGGCCTGGCACACACTCACGCAGCGCCATGAGTCCCTGCGTACCGTGTTCCCGGCCACAGCGGGCGTCCCCGAACAACGCATTCTCGCGGCAGAGCGGCGCGCGCTGGAGTACCACGATTTGCGCGCTGCCGTGGACGAACGGGTGCGCGCGCGGCTGCAGAGCCTGGCGGCACGTCCCTTCGATCTCGCCGCCGGGCCGCTGCACCGGTTGTCGCTGCTGCAGCTGGGGCCTGCGGAGCACATCCTGCTGGTCGTCGTGCATCACATTGTTGCCGACGGGGCGTCGATGCGCATCGTGTTCCGGGAGCTGGCGGCTTTGTACGAGGGTGAGCTTGCCGGTGAGACCGTCGATTTGCCGCCGCTGCCGGTGCAGTACGCCGACTTTGCCGTCTGGCAGCGGAGCTGGCTGCAGGGTGATGAGCTGCAGCGTCAGGTGGAGTACTGGCGCGCCGAGTTGCAGGGCTTGCCGCCCCTGCTCGAGCTGCCCTGGGACCGGCCACGCGCGGCCGCGATGCGCTACCGCGGCGCAGCGGTTTTGCAGGTCCTGGCGCCCGAGCTGACGGCGGAGTTGCGGCGGGTTAGCCGGGAGCAGGGGTGCACGTTGTTCATGACGATGCTCGCGGCGTTTTACGTGCTGCTGTGGCGTTACTCGGGCCGCGATGACCTGGTGGTGGGCACGCCCATGGGCGGCCGGTCACGCACCAGTCTCGAGGGCCTCGTCGGGTTTTTCATCAATACGGTGGTGCTGCGCGCCCGGCTTGACGGCACCCTGAGTTTTGCCGAATTCCTGAGCCGGGTGCGCGAGACGGCGCTGGCGGCGCATGCCAACCAGGATTTGCCGTTCGAGAAACTGGTTGAGGAGCTGCAGCCGCAGCGCGAGTTGAGCTACTCGCCAGTCTTCCAGGTGATGTTCGACCTGCAGGAAGAGCCGCGCTGGAAACTGCCGGTGCGCACGCTGGAAGTGATTCCCGAGGTCGTGTTCAGCAGCCGTACGTCCAGTTTTGACCTGACCTTGTCAGTGCGTCAGGCCGAGCACGGCCTTGACGCGATGTTTGAGTACGACACCGATTTGTTCGACGCGACCAGCATTGAGCGCATGGCGCAACACTATCAGCAGTTGCTGGAGGGTATCGTCCGCGATCCGCACAGTGCCGTGCAGAGTCTGCCGCTGGTGGATGTGCTGGCGGAACAGCAGGCCGTGCGCCGCTGGCATGCGCCCGTCGCCGGCGCCGCCGCCGGCGAGTCGCTGTTCGCGGCGTTTGCGACGGCGGCTGCGCGCGCACCTGCCGGCATCGCGCTCGCCAGCGATCGCGCGCACTGGACTTACACGGACTTGCAGCGCTACGCCGAGGCGATTGCCACGACCCTCGCAGGGCTGGTGGCTGCGCCGGAGATGCCGGTCGGACTGCTGGCGCGGCGCACCCCGCAAACGCTAGGCGCCATGCTCGGCATTCTGCGCGCGGGGGGCACGGTGGTGCCGCTCGACCCGGGGTATCCGGCGGACCGCTTGCGCTACATGCTGGCTGACGCCGCTGCCGGGTTGCTGCTGCACATGCCCGCTGACGAGACGCTGGCGAACAGCATAGTCGCGGCAGACACGCTACTGCGGGCGCTCCCGCCGGCCGCGCCGGACACGGCCGCGCAAACCGCCCCCGCCCCCGCAGTGACGGGCGCAAACCGCGCGTTCATCATGTATACCTCCGGCAGTACCGGGCGTCCCAAGGGCGTCGAGCTTGAGCATCAGGGCTTGCTGAACTACGTGACGCAGCTCGGCCAGCAGACGCGACTCGACGCCAACGATCGACTGCTGCAGTTTGCGTCGTTCAGCTTCGACATCGCGCTGGAAGAGGTCTTCGCGGCTTTGCTGCACGGCGCCACCCTGGTGCTGCGCGATGCTGCAATGACACAGTCGCTGCCGGAATTTGTGGCCGGCTGCGAGGCCCGCCGTATCACCTGGATGAGTCTGCCCACGGCCTGGTGGCACGAATTGTGCGCGGGGCTGAGCCGGGGCGAGGTCAGCTGCCCCGCGACTTTGCGCTGCCTGATCATCGGCGGCGAAAAGGCCGAGCTCGATGCGTTCCGGGTGTGGCGCGCGGCGGCGCCGCAGGTGCGGATTATCAATACCTATGGTCCCACCGAAGCATCGATCGCGGCGGCCTGGTGCGAACTGACGTACCTGGACGCCGACCAGTTGGCCGATATTCCCATCGGCCAGCCGGTGCCCAACGTGCAGCTCTGGGTCATGGATGACCAGCAGCGCTTGCTGCCGCCCGGTCTGCCCGGCGAGATTTGTATCGGTGGTTGCGGCATCGCGCGCGGCTACCGCGGTTTGCCGGAGCAGACGGCGGCGCGCTTTATTACCGTTGCGCTGCCGGACGGCACCCGCGAGCGGCTGTACCGCACGGGCGATCGCGGCCGCTACGGTAACGACGGCAACCTGATGTTTCTCGGCAGGAGCGATGCACAGATTAAATTGCGCGGTCACCGTATCGAGCCGGGCGAAGTCGAGACCGCCCTGAGCGCGATGCCGGGCGTAGAGCGCTGCGCGGTTGTGCCCTACGGCGACGCACCTGCCACGGTCCTCGTCGCCTACGTGACCGGCGCCGTCGAGGTGACCGGACTGCAGCAGGCGCTGCGTCAACGCTTGCCCGATTACATGGTCCCCGCCGAGATTGTCCCGCTCGAGCAGCTACCGTTCACCGCCAACGGCAAGCTTGACCGGGCCGCGCTGCCGGCGCCGAGCGGTGCCGGCCGCAGCAGCGCGGCGTATCGTGCGCCGCAGAGTGCGACGGAACGTACGCTTGCGGCAATCTGGAGCGCGGTGCTCAACGTTCCGCAGGTCGGCTGCGACGATGATTTTTTTGCGCTGGGTGGTCATTCGCTGGTGGCCACGCGGGTGATGGCGCGCGTCCGCGATGAGCTGGGTGTCGACGTGCCGTTGCGGGCCCTGTTTGATCATCCCACGGTGGCGCGGCTGGGGCTGCAAATCGACGCGGCGGCAACCGCGGCGGCCGAACCGCTGCCGCTGACCCGGCGCGCTCACGGTGAAGTTCTGCTGCCACTCGCGTCGCCCCAGCGGCGCCTGTGGGTGCTCCATCAGCTCGAACCCGCGAGTACCGCTTACCATCTGTATGCGGCTATGCAACTGCGGGGGCCGCTCGCGCTGACCCACCTGCAGGCAGCGCTGCACCGCCTGGTCGACCGCCATGATGCGCTGCGCACCGTGTTTGCCGAACAGAACGGCGAGCCCGTGCAGCGTGTCATTGAGCGCCTCGAGGTGCCGTTCGTGGTGGAAACCCTGCCGGCCGGCGATCACGCGTGGGTGGCTGAGCGGGTGACGCAGCTGGTCGATCTGCCGTTTGACCTGGCGACCGGTCCGCTGCTGCGCGCGCATGCGCTGCAGCTGCCGGCGCGTGGCTCGGCAGCCCCGGAGACGGTCCTGCTGCTGGTGCTGCATCACATTGTCTGTGACGGGTGGTCAATGAGCCTCCTGTGCAGCGACCTCAGCCGGTATTACAACGCCGCCGTTGCCGGCGGCCCGCTGCCGGCAGCGCTGGAGCTGCAGTACCCGGACTATGCGCTGTGGGAGCAGGAACGGCTGCGGTTGCCGGCCGCTGCGGTCGCGGAAGGCTACTGGCAGGCGCAGCTGCGCACCGCGCCGCCGGTGCTGGAGTTGCCCACCGACTTCCCGCGGCCTGCGGTGCAGAGTTACGCCGGTGCCTGGGTCAGCCAGCTCATTCCGGCCGCGCTGCACGATGCGCTGCAGGCCTGCGCGAACGCCAACGGGGCCAGCCTGTTTATGGTGCTGCTCGCGGCATTTAAAGCCCTGCTGTACCGCCATACCGGGCGCACTGATTTAGTGGTTGGCACGCCTGTCGCGGGCCGCACGCGCACCGCCCTGGAGCCCGTGGTCGGATGCTTCCTGAATACACTCGTCCTGCGCACGGACTGCGGTGCCGACCCGACATTTGCCGAGCTGTTAACGCGGGTCCGCGAGACGACGCTCGCCGCTTACGAGCATCAGGACCTGCCTTTCGAGCGCTTGCTGGAGCTCCTGCAGCCGCCGCGGAACCCGGCGCATACCCCGGTGGTGCAGGTGCTGTTCAACCTGCACAACGAGCGCGGCGCCGGGTTACAGCTGCATGAGGTCAGGGCGGAGCCGCTGCTGCTGGAGCGAGCTGCGGCAAAGTTTGACCTGGCGGTTGCGGTGAGTGACACGGCTGATGGTTTGCTGTGCGGATTTGAATACAACACGGATCTGTTCCGCGCTGCGACGATCGAGCAGTTCATGGCGCATTACCTGCGCCTGCTGGAAGCGCTGGCAGCGGACCCCGGGCAGTGTATTGCTGCGGTGCCGCTGGCAGCACCGGCGCAACCCCGTGGCCGCCCGGTCGCTGCGCCGGTGTTTGTGCCGGAGGCCTGGTCAGGCATTGGCGCCCGGTTTGCCGCTGTGGTGAACGAGCACGCGACGCGGCCCGCCGTCCGGCTGCCCGGGCGTGACGTAAGTTACGCGGAACTGGGCGCCCGCGCAGCGGCGGTCGCGGCGGCGCTGCAAGCCGCCGGTCTGCAGCGCGGTGCGGTCGTGGCGCTGCTGCTGGGTCACGACGACGAAATGCTGGCGGGTCTGCTGGGCACCTTGCTGGCCGGCTGTGCCTATGTACCCCTGGATCGCAATCTGCCGGCAGCCCGCAGTCGGGAACTCCTGCAGTCCGCGCAGGCCGATGGCCTGCTGCATGGCGCCGCACTCGCTGAGCAGGCGGCGGCACTCGTGGCGGGGCAGGGGGTGCGGGTGGCGGTTCCCGCCAGCGGCGACGGCAGGCCCGCGGCGGCAGCAATGTGTGCGGCCGCCGCGGATGATCTCGCCTACATTTTGTTTACCTCCGGGTCGACGGGCCGGCCGAAAGGCGTGCTGCAGACTCAGGCCAACGTGTTGCGCCATGCGGCGACCTACGCCACGGCGCTGCAGATCACGCCCGCTGACGTGCTCACCTTGTTGCCGGGCTATGGTTTCGATGCGGCGGTCATGGATATCTTTGGCGCGCTGCTCAGCGGTGCCGCCCTGCAGCCGGTCGACCTGTTGCAGATGCCCGCAGCGGCGCAGGCGCGTGCGGCGCTGGCCGGCGCGACCGTGTGGCACTGCACGCCGACCGTATTGCGCTACCTGTTGCGTGAGCGGCCCGTAGGGGAAGCGTTGCCGCATGCCCGGGCCCTGGTGCTCGGCGGCGAGGTTGCGCGGGTGGACGATTTCGAGTTGTTTACCACCCATTTTGCCCGCGGGGCCTGTTTTGTGAATGGCTACGGGCCCTCGGAGTCGACGCTCGCCACCCAGTTCTTTGCCGATCACGATACGCTGCTGCCGGGGCGCTGTGTGCCGATCGGCTCGCCGGTGGCCGATACCGAGATTGAGTTACTCGACGGTGATAGCCCCGGCGGGGTCAGCGGCGAGATCGTGATCCGCAGCGACCGACTGAGCCCCGGCTATCTGGGTGATACGGACCTGACGGCGACGCGGTTTGCGCGGTCCGGATCGGGAATTCATCGGCGGCAGTACCGCAGCGGTGACCGCGCCCGCCGCTTGCCGGATGGGCAGCTGGTTTACCTCGGCCGACTCGACGGGCAGCTCAAACTGCGCGGCTACCGCATTGAGCCGGGCGAGATTGAGGCCTGGGCGAGTCGTGTCCCCGGCGTCGAGCGGTGCGCGGTGGTGCTGCATGATGAGCAGCTGGTGTGCTTCTTCAGCGGTACGGCGAGCAGCCACGCCATTCGCCGTTTGCTGCTGGCGCACCTGCCGACCTACATGGTGCCGCAAAGCTTCGCCCGGCTCGATGAGTTGCCGCTGCGACCCAACGGCAAGATAGCGCGCGATACGCTGGCCGAGCTCGCCGTCATACCGGCCGCTGATACACGCGACACTGCGCCGCAGGGTGCCCTTGAAGCCCGGTTGGCCGATATCTGGCGCAGTGTGCTCGGCCGGTCCCGGGTTGGGCGCCACGATGACTTTTTTGCACTCGGCGGACACTCGCTGCTGGCCACCCAGGTGCTGGCGCGGCTGCGCGACCTTGGCTACCCGGCACGACTTGCGGACCTGTTTGCGGCCCCCACCGTCGCCGAGCTCGCCGGCGTGCTGGCAGCGAACGGTGACGTTGAGGTCGCGGCGCCGCTGCGCCCGCGACCCGCCGGCGGCAGTCTGCCGCCGCTGTCCTTTGCCCAGCAGCGGTTGTGGTTTCTGGCCCAGCTCGAACCCGAAAGCGCCGCTTATCATTTGCATTGGGCCGGGCGGCTGGACGGTGTGCCCGACCCCGACCTGCTGGCCGGCGCGCTGCGTTGTGTCGGGCAGCGCCATGAAGCGCTGCGCACCTGCATCCATAATCATCCGGATGGCCCTGTGCAGGTGATCAATGCCGAGTTTGAGCTCGCGCTGGAACGGATAGCGCTGCCCGGGGCCGGCGCCGCGACGCTCCACGGCCGCATGCGTGAACTGATTCGGCGGCCGTTTGACCTGACCCGCGGCCCGCTGGTGCGAACTTACCTGCTCGAACTGAGTCCGGTCGATACCGTGCTGCTGCTTGTCATGCATCATATCGTGTCGGACGGCTGGTCGATGGGTGTGCTGTTCCGCGAGCTGAGTGAGGCATACAGCGCGCTGGCTGCCGAGCGGACGCCGATGTTGCCCGCGCTGCCCGTGCAGTATGCCGACTATGCCGTGTGGCAGCAGAGCTGGCTGCGCGGCGCTGAACTCGAACGCCAGAGCGCTTACTGGAAGCAGCAGCTGACCGGTGCGCCGCCGCTGCTGGAGCTGCCGCTCGATTACCCGCGGCCCCCGCTGCAGCGGGATCGGGGAGCCTGGCTGACCCGCCAGCTGCCGGCAGAACTGGCCGAGCGGGCCCGCGAGCTGGCGCAGGCGGAGGGCGCAACGCTGTTCATGGTGTTGCTGGCCGTGTTCAAGGCGCTGCTGTTCCGCTACACGGGGCGCGTTGATCTCCTGGTGGGTGCGCCGGTCGCCGGCCGCTCGCGCACCGAGCTGGAGCCCCTGATCGGTTACTTCCTGAACATGCTCGTGCTGCGGACCACCGTTGACGGTGACGCCGGGTTTGCTGAACTGCTCAGGCGCGTGCGGAGCACGACGCTGGCGGCCTTTGACCATCAGGACCTGCCCTTCGAGAAGCTGCTGGAGATTTGCAGCCCGCCGCGCAGCATTGCCCACACGCCGCTGGTCCAGGTCAGTTTTAACCTGCACAACGAACCCGGGGGGAGCCTGCA